>NZ_DGRD01000040.1:0-15092 GCF_002390965.1 Corynebacterium sp. UBA4397 | reverse complement strand
AGCGCGATTAGCTCAGTGGGAGAGCGCTTCCCTGACACGGAAGAGGTCACTGGTTCAATCCCAGTATTGCGCACAAGGACTTTGTCCTAGAAACCGGGCCTGGTTTCGAATGCGGATGTAGCGCAGTTGGTAGCGCATCACCTTGCCAAGGTGAGGGTCGCGAGTTCGAATCTCGTCATCCGCTCAGTTTCAGTATCTAGCAGCGTCTTCCCCGTCAAAAGGGGGAGGGCGCTGCTTTTTCATCGTTGCTCCCTTAACCCGGTTTGGCGCGTTCACTACCCCCGGTTTGATCCTTCACCGCGCGCAGTGGCCAAAAACTTCAAGAACTTGGCCGCTATTTACCGTGAACGCGCCGGCCTTATCTTCGGAAAGCGCAAGTATGCCTTGCCTTAAACTATAAGTTCCCGAAGGTGATTAACACCTCTATCGCGCACAAAGTGGAACTTGGTGGGGAGGTGGCGCGACTACTCCTTGACTATCCGGCGTGCTTGGCGGCTTCGATGGGGGTTATGCCCGCGTTGGGCCCGCGCGTTAGGATGTCAGGCAATTGCACCGCTTGAAATTCAAGGAGTTTCTCCATGGCCCTGAGCCTTCGTTCTTTGTTCCGCGCTGTCACCGCGCTTGCTGCAGCACTCTTGCTCATGGTTGGGGTGGCGCCGCAGGCACTGGCACATGATTCCGTCGTCGGCGGCAGCGTGAAAGAGGGCGAGGTGCTCGATTCCTTCCCGCGCGAAATCACCCTGGAGTTCTCCGGCATCCCGAAGGAAGGATTCATTACCTTCGCTTTAACAAACACGGATACTGGTGAGGTCATTTTCAGAGAGGAACCCGCCGCAGACGGACGTGAGCTCAAGATTGAGACCCCAGAGGGGGTAGATCCAGGACCAGGCAACTATCAGGTTGGTTTCCAGATCACCTCCTCCGATGGACACGCCACGCGTGGTTCTATCACCTTTGAGGTCGCTGGGGCGAGCGCTGTAAATGATGCAGCCTCCGCCAGCGAGCAGCCGGCCGACAGCGGATCTGCCACCGCAGACCCAGAGTTGAGCGGGGCCTTGAAGTTCATCATCGCTGTGGGCGGTGTTCTGGCGTTGTTGGCAGTTGTCGCCATGTTGTTCATGAAGTTTCGCAAGAATGAAGAAGAAGGATAAATGAAGATGACTAGTGGAATGCGTTTTACCTTAGGGATTATTGCGGCCTCGACCTTGGCCCTGAGTGCCTGCTCAGCAAGTGATGAGCCCGCCTCGACGTCGGAGTCAGCAGCGCAGTCATCGGCACAGTCTGCTGCGCCATCTTCTGCTGCTTCTTCAGCCCAAGAGGGTGAGGTTGTGCTGTCCCAGGGAGTCGTGCGCGCCGCGGAAGAGGGCTCGGACATGACGGCCATCTTCGGCACCCTGGAGAACAACAGCGATTCAGATGTTGAGGTCACCGGCTTCCGCAGCTCGGCCAAAGCAGACATGAACCAGCTGCACCAGACCGTCAACGGGCAGATGAGCCAGATGACCGAGCCGATGGTCATCCCGGCACACGGCACTTTTGAGCTCAAGCCCGGTGGCAACCACCTCATGTTGATGGGCCTGCACCAGCCCATCAAGGCTGGTGAGACCATTGACGTGACCTTGGAGCTCAAGGATGGCAGCGAGATTGACCTGGGACAGGTAGAAGCCCGTTCCATGGGTGCGGGCGGCGAAGCCTACGGCGATATCGAGGGCCACGGCGGTCAGGGCGAGCGCTCGGACATGTCTGGTATGGATGGCATGTCGGGCATGGGCTCTGAGGCCAAGCCCAGCGAGTCCGCCGAGCACTAGTCATGACCGGAGTATCAAGGCGAGGGTTCCTTGTAGGGGCCACCGGCGTTGGCATTGGAGCCGGCGCGGTGGCGCTGGCGGGGTGCTCCCGCACAGAAGAATCCTTGAAGCACTCTGGAGGTACTGCTTCCAACACGGGGCACACCGCAGAGCTGGTCGACGCCATCGTTGCCTTCGACGGACCCCACCAGGCCGGCATTGCTACCTCAGCGCAGGCGCACCTCAATATGGTGGGATTTAACCTTAAAAGCGGCGTCGCCAAGCAGGATCTGGCTAACCTCTTAAGGCTGTGGACTGCGGACGCACGTGCCCTGTGCACGGCCGAGACTCCTTTAGGCAGCCTCGAGCCGGAAATGAGCGTTTCCCCGGCCAACCTCACGGTGACCTGTGGACTAGGGCGACCCATCTTCGAGCGCATTGGGGTAGCGCCGCCGAACTGGCTGCGCGACATTAAGGCCTTTGAGCACGATAAGTTGGATCCGGCTTGGGGCCAAAGCGATCTTGTCTTGCAGATCTGCTCTGATGATCCGGTCGTGGCCTCGCATTGCCTGCGGCACATGGTGCGCTCGGGCAGCGACTATGCCGAGGTGAAGTGGCTCCAGCAGGGATTTAGCCATGCGCACGGCAATTATCAGCCGGGCGAGACCGCGCGGAACCTCTTCGGGCAGGTTGACGGGACCATTAACCCGCGCACAGATGAGGAGTTCGATGCGCAGGTGTGGATCGATGAGGGGCCGCAGTGGGGTCAGGGCGGCTCCGCCATGGTGGTGCGTCGCGTGCGCATGAACCTGGACACGTGGGAAGGGCTCGACCGCGCCTCCCGGGAGCACTCCGTTGGCCGCAAGCTTTCCAATGGCGCGCCACTAACGGGTGAGGAAGAACACGATGTGGCAGATTTCTCTGCTACAGACAAGTACGGCCTGCCGGTCATCGATAAAAACTCGCACATGGCGCGGGCCACTGCACCGGCTGACCACCCCGAGCAGAAGATCCTGCGCCGGCCCTATAACTACGAGTTGCCGCCGGATCCACGGACCCCGGATCAGTTGAGCAACGCCGGACAGATCTTCGTGTGCTATCAAAAGGACCCGTCGCTGCAGTTTGAGCCCATTCAGCAACGTCTTGATGAGGCGGATCTGCTCAACGAGTGGCTGACACATGAGGGTTCGGCGGTGTATTTCTGCCCGCCTGGCACCCATGCGGGAAGCGGTGAAGGTGATTCATGGTGGGCACAGTCGCTCCTGGAGCAAGCGGGGCTGTAAGATAGTCTCCCGTCAATCCAATTAGCAGCAGCGGCCAGGTATGCCGCTGCTGCACGAGCGCAAAAGGAGCGCGAGCATGGCGGAAATGATCCCCGCAATCCCGGTCAATTACGAGCCCTTCAAGGTCCCCGCCGGGACGGCGATAGGCGCCGCGATGCGGGAGCGCGATCTCCCCAACAAAGGTCCCGAGGCAGTAGTAGTGGCGCGCGATGAGCACGGCCACCTCTTCGACCTCTCCCACGTGCCGGAGCAAGACACCGTCTTCACCCCGGTTGCCGCGTGCGAGGAAGATGGCCGCGCGGTCATCCGTCACTCCTGCGCCCACGTCATGGCGCAGGCAGTCCAGGAAGAGTTCCCGGGCACCAAGCTTGGTGTGGGACCCGCCATTGAAAATGGCTTCTACTTCGACTTTCAGGTCGCCCGTCCTTTCACCCCGGAGGATTTGAAGGCCATTGAAAAGCGGATGAAAAAGATCATCAAGGGGGGGCAGCGTTTTGAGCGGCACGTTTATCCCAGCGTGGCAGACGCCGAGGCCGCCCTGGTCAATGAGCCCTTCAAGCTGGAACTAGTCCAGGACAAGGGCAATGTTGACCCCAACTCGGACGAGGCCGCCGAGGTGGGCTCGGGCGATCTCACCCACTATGACAACGTCAACCCGCGTACGAACGAGGTGGTGTGGTTTGACCTTTGCCGCGGACCGCACGTTCCTACCACCAAGTACATCCCGGCTTTTACCTTGACTCGTTCCTCCGCGGCTTATTGGCGCGGTGATCAGTCGAAGGCTGATCTGCAGCGCATCTACGGCACGGCTTTTGAGTCCAAGGAAAGTCTCGATTCTTATCTGACCATGGTCGCAGAGGCCGAGAAGCGTGACCACCGCAGGTTGGGCCAGGAGCTGGATCTCTTCAGCTTCCCGGATGAGATTGGCTCTGGGTTCCCGGTATTCCATCCGGATGGAGCAATCGTGCGCATGGAGATGGAGGAGCACTCCCGCAAGCGCCACATCGCCGCCGGATACTCCTTTGTCAACACTCCACACCTGACCAAGGGCGAGCTTTTCAAGAAGTCCGGCCACCTAGACTGGTATGCCGACGGCATGTTCCCACCCATGAAGCTGGATGAGGAGCGTGACGCCGAGGGCAACATCACCAAACCGGCCGTGGACTACTACGCCAAGCCGATGAACTGCCCCATGCACAACCTGATCTTTGCTTCCCGCGGACGTTCCTACCGCGAGCTGCCGCTGCGACTCTTCGAGTTCGGCACCGTCTACCGCTATGAAAAGTCTGGCGTTATCCACGGTTTGACCCGTGCACGTGGATTCACCCAGGATGACGCACACATCTACTGCACCGAGGACCAGCTCGAGGAGGAGCTGACCACCGTCTTGGAGTTCATCATCTCCCTGCTCAAGGACTATGGCCTCGATGACTTCTACCTCGAGCTCTCCACCAAGGACCCCAATAAGTACGTCGGCTCCGATGATATCTGGGAGAAGGCCACCGAGACCCTGCGCGCCGTGGCTGAGAAGTCCGGCCTCGAGCTTGTCCCGGATCCTGCTGGCGCCGCTTTCTACGGCCCGAAGATCTCGGTGCAGGCGCGCGACGCCATTGGCCGTACCTGGCAGATGTCTACCGTGCAGCTCGACTTCAACCTGCCGGAGCGCTTTGAATTGGAGTACACCGGCAGCGATGGCTCCAAGGCACGTCCGGTGATGATTCACCGCGCGCTCTTCGGTTCCATTGAGCGCTTCTTCGCCGTGCTTTTGGAGCACTACGCAGGTGCCTTTCCGGCATGGTTGGCACCGCATCAGGTAGTGGGCATTCCTGTGGCCGATGACTTTTCCCCGCACCTAGAGAAGGTCGCGGCGCAGTTGCGCGAGCGTGGAGTGCGCGCAACGGTGGATACCTCCGATGATCGCATGCAGAAGAAGATTCGCAATCACACCACCGGAAAGGTGCCTTTCATGTTGCTGGCCGGTGCGCGTGACGTCGAGGCGGATGCCGTGTCTTTCCGCTTCCTTGACGGTAGCCAGGTCAATGGCGTTCCCGTCGCCGAGGCCGTGGAGCTTATCTCCGCCTGGATCGGTGCGCGCACCAACGAGCAGCCGAGCGAAGAGCTAATCAGTGCCCGGCGATAGCGATAACGGGAGTTACGTCGACTCCGGTGCCGGGGACCCCGACCGCCTCACGCGCCTGTGGGCCCCGTACCGGATGGCATATATCACCAAACGCTCCGAGGATCCCTTCGTTGAGGCTCCGCGCGGCAGCGACGAGGAGGGACTCATCATCGCCCGCGGTGAACTCGTCTACGCTCTGCTCAACCTTTATCCCTATAATGCCGGCCACCTTATGGTGGTGCCTTATCGCAAGGTCGCGGATCTGGAGAACCTCAGTTCCGCAGAGTCAGCTGAGCTCATGGAGTTCGCGCAGAAAGCGGTGCGGGTACTCAAGCGGGTATCGAACCCGGATGCCATTAACGTGGGCTTCAATCTGGGTAAAGCCTCGGGCGGCTCGGTGGGCGATCACCTGCACCTGCATGTCGTGCCACGCTGGCCGGGGGATAGTAATTTTATGACTATCCTGGATGGGACCAAGGTTTTGCCGCAGTTGCTGAAGGATACCCGGGCCCTGCTTGCGCAGGGGTGGCTGGAAATAGAGGAGGAATTACGTGCTTAGCGTGCATGGCCGCAAACCGGCCGCCGTTGTAGTCGAGCCCATTGCCAAGGCCTTTTTGAAGGTGGGGCTCAGCCCAAATGTGGTCACCGTGGTGGGCACTATCGTGACGATCGCCATCTCGGTGATCCTCATTCCGGCCGGTCATCTCTTTGCCGCAGCGATTATTTCGGGGCTATTTGTCGCTTTCGATATGCTCGATGGCACCATGGCCCGGCTCTCGGGCCAGGCCTCGAAGTTCGGTGCCACGCTCGACGCCTCCTGTGACCGCATCACCGATGGTGCGCTGTTCTGCGCGATTGCTTGGTGGCTCATCTATACCGCCGATGCAGCGCAGTCTACGGTTATCGCCTGCTTCATCACCCTGGTATCTTCCCAGGTTATTTCCTATATCAAGGCCCGCGGTGAGGCCTCCGGTTTCACCATGGTCGGCGGGCTCATCGAGCGCCCCGAGCGCCTCATCCTGGGGCTCGGTGGCGTGGGGCTAGAGGGGCTTGGCGTGCCCAATGCCATCGCCGTCTCTCTGTGGATTTTGGCCATCGGTTCTATCTTCACCGTTTTCCAGCGCATGCTGATTGCCGGGCGCCAGGAGCACGCCAACCGCGAAGCCGCGCGGCGCAGCGCAGAGCAGGAACCCGCCTAGATGTGGCGGGCGCAAGACCTCAGCGCGCTCGCGTACCTCGTGGGGTGGAAGGTCGTGGGTATTGCCCCCGAGCCCGTGGCCCGCGTGGCTTTCCGCTTCATCGCGGATAGGGTCTCCCACGACGGCAAAGGCATGGAACAGCTGCGCCGCAACCTGACCCGGGTGGTCGGCGCGGAGAACGTGACCAGGCAGTTGGTCAGGGATTCCATGCGCTCCTACCTGCGTTATTGGCTCGAGGCCTTCCGCCTGCCGCGCATGCACGATGATCCGCAACTTCTGCGCCGCCTGCACGAAGGTCTGCGCGGCTTGGAGCATCTGCGGGCCTCCGAGCGCCGCGGCAAGGGAGTCATCCTCGCGCTGCCGCATTCCGGGAACTGGGATATGGCGGGCACCTTGCTCGTTGATCTCTCCGGGCAATTCACCACCGTCGCCGAAAGGCTCAAGCCAGAGGTGCTTTTCGACGCCTTCGTAGACTTCCGCCGTGCCCTCGGCTTCGACGTGGTTGCCCTCACGGGGGGTGCAGAGCCACCATTCCACCATCTCAAGCAGGTCGTGGAAGCCGGTGGCATAGTGTGCTTGCTCTCCGAGCGCGACCTCACGCGTACCGGGGTGAGCGTGGATTTCATGGGGGAGCAGGCCAACATGGCCGCCGGCCCCTCGCAATTAGCCATCGAGACTGGGGCGGCACTTCACGTGGTCCACTCGTGGTACGAAAGCCCTGAAGAGGGCGGGGGCTGGGGCTTATCCGTTAGCGAGCCGGTGGAGGTCACGGACGTCGTCGCCACCACGCAGCGCCTTGCGGATGGCTTTGCCGCCAATATTCGCCGCCATCCGGCAGATTGGCATATGCTGCAGCCGCAGTGGAATGTGGACGTCGACAAGCGCCGCCGCGACCGGGAAGCACAGAGTTAGGCGGAAGCGAGCATGCGCATTGGACTTGTTTGCCCCTATTCCTTCGATGAGCCCGGCGGGGTTCAGGCCCATATCCTGGACCTGGCCACCGTTTTTATTGAGCAGGGCCACTTCGTGCGGGTGATCGGCCCGGCCTCGCCGCACACGCCCCTGCCGGACTTTGTGGTCAAGGGCGGTCGCGCGATCCCAATCACCTACAACGGCTCCGTGGCCAGACTTGCCATCGGCCCGCAGGTGTTAAGGAATGTCAAGGCCTTCATCCGCGAGGGCGACTTTGACGTTCTTCACATTCATGAGCCCAACTCGCCGAGCTATTCCTTAGCCGCGCTGAGCGTAGCCCAAGGGCCCATCGTTGCCACCTACCATGCCTCGGCCTCGAGTTCCTTGGTTCTCTCTCTAGTCAAACCTTTCCTCATGCCTTTGCTGGAGAAGATCCGCGGTGGCATTGCGGTCTCGGAGATGGCGCGGCGCTGGCAGGTGGAAAAGCTGGGCGGGGACCCCGTCCTCATTCCCAATGGGGTAGATACCTCTGTCTATGCTCGCGCGCGCAGCCTTGCTGAGACAGAGAATGCACGACGGCCCGAGAATCCAGAGCGGGCGGATAGTGCAGCCCAGGCGAAGATGCAGCCCGGACAAGAGCGACCGCTGGAAATCGTGTTCTTGGGGCGCCTTGATGAGCCGCGTAAAGGTCTCGACATCCTGCTCGAGGCGCTAGAAAGGCTTGAGCACCGCGTGCGTGTGACCGTTATGGGGGGCGGCCGGACCCGGCACGTGCCCGGGGTGGACTTTGCGGGCCGCGTCAGCGACGCGGAGAAGGCCGAGATCCTTGGGCGGGCGGACATCTATGTTGCTCCTAATACGGGAGGAGAGAGCTTTGGCATAGTGCTCGTGGAGGCGATGGCGGCTGGCTGTGCCGTTGTGGCCTCCGACTTGGAGGCCTTTGCCGCAGTGTGTGACGTGGATTCGCCCACCCCGGCAGGTGTCCTTTTCCGCAACGAGGACCCGGCTGATTTGGCCCGCGTCCTTGATGAAGTGATCTCCGATAAGAAGCTGCGGGAGCAGCTGGTGGAGGCAGGTACCCACCGGGCGCGCACCTATGACTGGGACCATGTAGCGGCCGCCGTCATGAAGGTCTATGAGACCGTCCAGGATGGCACCAAGGTGAGGATTAAGTAGACATGACACTTGAGACCTTCTTCTTTATCCTCGCCCTCGTCGTGGCGCTTTTTTCCGCGTGGGCATATTTCACCGCGCAACGCCTTAACACCCTCCATATTCGCACCGATGCTGCTTTGGCGCAGTTGGAGGCCACGCTTGATCGCCGCGCCGCCGTCGTCGCGGCGCTCGCCCCCGAGCTCGCGGACGTAGCGAAGGCCGCTGACACCACGAACCTGGCTCAAAACCAGTTCGAGGAGCGCTCGGCCAAAGAGAGAGCCTTATCGGATGCCATAGGGCAACGCTTCCCGCAGCTTCCCGCGCCCTTGGTGGATGCGGAGGCGCGCATCCAGCTAGCTCATCGCTTCTACAACGAGGCTGTCAGTGACACGCGCGCGCTGCGCCTGCGGCCGATGGTCCGTATCTTCCGGCTGGGTGGGCGCGCCCCGCTCCCAGACTTTTTTGACTACTCTTTCTCGGATTAAAAGCCGAGCCTAGGAAGGGTGACTAGGCACCCAAACGCTGCAAGCGCGCCCCTTGGGGTGCTGTGCGCGGGCGCGCTCCAAGGCGCAGCTCGGCGATAAACCAGGCCAGAGCCCCCAGAGTCATCACGAGGATGAGGCTGTTGCGCACCACCAGGCAGATGACCGCCGCATTCAAGCCAAAGCCGGGGTCGGTGATAGACGCGTAGTTGAAGGGGAAGATATAGGTTCCCAGCCCCGCGGCGATGATGGCGCACAGGGCCAGGAAGCCCTTGAGCCAAGCGACGCCGCGGCCCGAGGATTGGCGCACAAGCACGGCGAGCAGCGGGCCTATCCACACGATGTACTGCGGGGAAAAGACCTTGTTAGTGGCAATGAGCGCAAGCACCAAGAGCACGCACAGTGCCTGAGCGGAGTGCGTAGTCCAGCCGCCCGCGCAGAAGCGATACAAGGCGAAGGAGACCGCGAAAAAGAGTAGGACCGCCATGGAGACCGTGCTGATGGCGATGGCGGTATCGACGCCAGGGCCGGTGATCTCAAAACTCTTGGAGGAGGCATAGAAGATGGAGTATTGCCGCGGGTTAAGGTGCGCCTGCACGATGGCGATGCTCGCGGGAAGGGATTCTATCTGCAGGCCGCGCTCTCCCTGATAGTTCAGGGGGGACAGGAGCCTATCGACGCCCTGGGTAAGTACAGTTACTGCGCTCAGCGCTGCGCCGGTGGCGACAAAAACCATAAGGCGCACCCAGGTATGCGCGCGCGTGACTCGGTCCACCAGGGCTACGGCGAGGACTCCCGGCCAAAGCTTCATCGTGGTCGCAAGCGCTAGGAGGCCGGCAGCCACGTTGGGGCGAGAGATGAAGAAAGCGCCTGCCCCTGCTACCGCTAAGGCAGGGAAGAGATCGAGGCGCATCAGCAGGACCGGGCCTGCGGCAGTGCCGAATATGATCCAGAACCAGGCGGCGAGTATTGCCCGGCGGTTGTGCGCGTGGTGGCGCAGCAAGAGTGCGAGAAAAGCGCCGTCGACAAGCAGGCACATGACGATGTAATCGTTGATGTAGGAGGAAAGATCCTGGCCGCTGAACCAGGAGACCACCAGGGTGGGCCAGGCTCCCACGTCCGGATACTCCGTCATGTCTTTGGCGCGGCTACCGTAGATGCCCGTGAAGTAATAGATGACATCGCCGTCAGCACCAGTATCTAGGCGGCACATGGAGACGAGCAGGATTCGAGCTATTATCCAGCCAATCCAGGCGCCAATAACGGAGCGGTACTTTTTCACTCTCCGGAGTTTAATTGACTTTTGGCGTGGGTGACTATTTCAACCGCCATTTTGTGCAAAGACGAAGCATTTTCTAAGGGTATGCCGCTTCTCCCGCGTGGGCGGGGAAGTACAGTGAGAAAAGCCCTTAAACAAAGAACCTGGGAGGAGAGGTCATATGGCCAGCATCGTGGACGTGTTGGAACTGCAGGAGGAAGGAGCAGGTCACTTCATCGCTCCGGCCGTGCCCTCCCAGATTTCGCGCACCTTCGGCGGGCAAGTGGTGGCCCAAGCACTACGCGCCGCACAGCTCACTGTGAGCGAAAAGCAGGTGCACTCTCTGCACAGCTACTTCCTGCGCCCTGGTGACTCCTCGAGCCCAATGTCACTGCAGGTGGAGACTGTGCGCGATGGCCGCTCCTTTGCCGCGAGGCAGGTGCGCGCTAGTCAACACGGCAAGCTCATTTTTATCCTCAGCGCCTCCTTCCACCTTCCCGGGGAACAAGGCCCTGAGCACGCGGATCCAGCTCCGGAGGTTCCGGGGCCGCAGGAGGCAGTGCGCGGCGGTGGTGGCAAGCTGCATTCCCCGCGCATCATCTTGCCGGAGTGGCAGGATTGGGATATTCGGCTCATCCCGGAGCCAGGCCGCGATAGCGCCGCCGCAGAGAGAACTGGCTCGGGATTTCGCTATATTTGGTTCCGCTATACCGGCGCCGTTCCTGCTGAACAGAGCTTTCATCAGGCGGGGCTGGCCTATATGTCAGATATGACGCTCATCCGCTCAGCGCTCATCGAGCACCAGGGCGTGGAGGTCCAGCTGGCTAGCCTGGACCATTGCATGTGGTTCTTTCGCCCCATCCATGTAGATGAGTGGCTGCTCTATGAGCAAGTATCGCCCGCGGCAGGCGGCGGCACGGGATTAGCACAGGGAAAACTCTATAATCGCGCCGGTGAACTGGTGGCCATGACCATGCAGGAAGGGCTCATGCGCACGGTAGAAAAGCCTCTGAGAGCAGGCGGCGCGCACGGAAATTGGCAGGATGTATAGGCGCCCTCAAGCGCGCGGCAGTGAAAAGCAGGGACCGGTTTTTTCGGTGCTTGGCGCAGGCACGTATAATTGCCTGCAGTTTCTCATCCCCGATATGAAAGGGACATGATGTCCGGCCACTCTAAATGGGCTACTACCAAGCACAAGAAGGCTGCAAACGATGCCAAGCGCGGTAAGGAATTTGCCAAGCTGATCAAAAACATCGAAGTTGCAGCGCGTACGGGTGGCGGCGATCCCTCTGCAAACCCGACCCTCGATGACATGATCAAGAAGGCCAAGAAGGCCTCCGTTCCCAATGACAATATCGAGCGCGCCCGCAAGCGCGGCTCCGGTGAGGAAGCCGGCGGCGCCGACTGGGAAACCATCATGTATGAGGGCTACGGTCCCAACGGCGTTGCCATGTTGATCGAGTGCCTGACTGATAACCGCAACCGTGCCGCCACCGACGTGCGCACTGCAATGTCGAAGAACGGTGGCAACCTGGGTGAATCCGGCTCCGTGGCCTATATGTTCTCCCGCATCGGTATCGTCACCGTGGTCAAGGGCGAGCTCAGCGAGGACGATGTCCTCATGGCCGTGCTCGACGCCGGTGCCGAAGAGGTCAACGATCTCGGCGAGCGCTTTGAAGTAACTTGCGCGCCCACGGACGTTCCGGCCGTGAAGGCAGCACTGGAGGAGGCTGGTATCGAAATTGATGATTCCGATACCGATTTCCGCGCCTCGGTCGAGGTGCCCCTGGAAGCTGCGGATGCTCGCAAGATCTTCCGCCTTATTGACGCCCTCGAAGAATCCGATGACGTCCAGAACGTCTACACCAACATGGACTTGTCTGATGAGGTCCTAGCAGAGCTCGAGGAAGACTAACCTTCCTCCTGCCCAAAGCGCACATTTAGAACATGTGTGTGTATCCTAGTAAGGAATCCTGCGGCGATGTGCGTTGCAGGGAAATTACTTAGGGTCAAGGGAAGGCATGGTGGGCAGCGGCGGTGAATCTCGAGGGATTGCGAGTCATGGGGATTGACCCCGGGCTGACGCGCTGTGGGCTTTCCGTCGTGCAAGCCGGGCGGGGCCGCGCCATCATACCGGTCTCGGTCGGCGTGGTGCGCACCCCGAGCGATAAAGAACTCGCGGAGCGCCTGTTGCGCCTTTCCGTCGCAGTACGCGAATGGATGGATGATTACCGCCCCCATGTCATTGCCATCGAGCGAGTGTTCGAGCGCGGAAACGTCTCCACGGTCATGCAGACCGCCCACGCGGTAGGCGTACTCGTGCTCGCTGCTGCCGAGCGCGATATTCCTGTGCACATGTACACCCCCTCTGAGGTGAAGAAGGCCATTTCCGGCAACGGCCGCGCAGACAAAAAGCAGATGACCGTGATGATCACGCGCATCCTTGGCCTCTCGGAGGCCCCAAAGCCGGCGGATGCTGCGGATGCGCTCGCCTTGGCGGTGTGTCACTGCTGGCGTGCCCCAGCACTGGCTCGCGTGCGCGGGCCGGAGGCGGGGATACCAGGTGCCTGGCCCAGCAAGAATGAAAAGACTCGGAAAGGTTAGGTACCACAGGTGATTGCATCCCTTCACGGCGAGGTGATTAGTATCGGCCTCGACCATGCTGTCATTGAATGTGGCGGTGTGGGCTATAAGTTCCTAGCCACAGCGAACACCCTGGCCCAGCTCCAGAGGGAGCACGAGGCGCGCGTGTTGACCTCCTTGGTGGTCAAAGAAGACTCGATGACGCTCTTCGGGTTCTTCGCACCTGAGGACAGAGAAATGTTTCATCTCCTGCAGTCTGTGTCTGGTCTGGGTCCCAAACTTGCCATGGCAGCCTTGTCCGTTATGAATGCCGCCGATCTGGCGGCTGCCATCGCCGCTGCGGACTCTAAGCGCTTGCAATCAGTACCAGGTGTGGGCAAACGCATGGCGGAACGCATGGCCTTGGAGCTCAAGGACAAGGTCGCAGCCTTTAGCCCGGTGGCACCTTCCGCCGATCTTTCTCAGGCCTCGGGCGCACCAGCCGTGCTGGTGGAACAGGTTACGGAGGCACTTTTGGGCCTGGGCTTTAGTGAAAAGGCCTCCCGCCCAGTGGTGGAAGCCATCGCGGCGGAGCAGCCTGAGGCTGCCACTGCGGAAGTCTTGCGCGCCGCGCTGAGCCAGCTCGGGCGCAAGAAGTAGGCTCGGCAAGAGGAAAGGGGAAAAATGTCAGACCTTGAACGCACCGAGTTCTCTTTGCCCGAGGACCTGCAGCAGTCCGCCGCCTCGCAGGCCAGCGCCCGCAATAGTGACGTCGATGCGCAACTGCAGCCGGGGGAGCGCGACGCTGAGCGCTCGCTGCGCCCGAAGTCGCTGGGAGAGTTCATTGGCCAGCCCAAGGTGCGCGAACAGCTCTCCCTGGTACTTAATGGCGCGAAGAATAGGGGAGTCACCCCCGATCACGTTCTCCTCTCCGGGCCTCCTGGCCTAGGCAAGACAACGATGGCCATGATCATTGCTCAAGAACTGGGCACCTCTTTGCGCATGACCTCTGGGCCTGCGCTCGAACGCGCCGGTGATCTCGCCGCCATGCTCTCCAATTTGATGGAGGGCGATGTCCTCTTCATCGATGAGATTCACCGCATTGCCCGCCCTGCGGAGGAAATGCTCTACATGGCCATGGAGGACTTCCGGATCGATGTCATCGTGGGTAAGGGCCCTGGTGCGACTTCAATACCTTTGGAGATCCCGCCTTTTACCCTCGTGGGCGCCACCACCCGCGCGGGGATGCTTACCGGCCCCTTGCGCGATCGCTTTGGCTTTACCGCGCAGATGGAGTTCTATGACACGCCTGATCTCACCCGCGTCATCACCCGCGCGGCGAAGATCTTGGAACTCGACGTCGACCACGATGCCGCAGTAGAGATAGGCTCGCGCTCCCGCGGAACCCCGCGTATTGCCAACCGCCTGCTGCGTCGCGTGCGGGACTTCGCTGAGGTCAACGGGGACGGGCACATCGACCTAGCCGCCGCGCGCGGTGCCCTCGAGGTCTTTGACGTCGATGAGATGGGCCTCGACCGCCTGGATCGCGCGGTGCTCAGTGCCCTCATTAACGGACACGGTGGCGGGCCAGTGGGAGTGAATACTCTCGCCGTCGCGGTAGGTGAGGAATCTTCCACGGTGGAGGAAGTCTGCGAGCCTTATCTGGTGCGTGCCGGAATGATCGCCCGCACTGCGCGAGGCCGGGTGGCCACCTCAGCAGCGTGGCAGCACCTTGGGCTTACTCCTCCCGAGGGGGCGCTGGGGCTGTTCTAGCGCCCAGGAAAGCCGGGACTCGGTAGGTTGATTCAGTGCTTTCCAGGGCGTGCTGCGCCGCTTTAGGGGTTCTTTGTTTTGTTGGTCAGTTGTTCTGGATACCGAGAGCTCCTTGATCCCGCATGAGCTTAACCGTTCAGGGTAACTCGGATGGCCTCGCCAGCGCACTACCTAATTCTGGCGAGGCGGCCCGGCTGTGGATAACCGCCCCGGGCCTGGTGGGTTATCCACAGTTTCTGCCTTGGGTGCGGGTTGGGGATTGTCGCACCGCTTGGCGGTGCCTTAGCGTGACGGTCATGGGTTTACAGGAGTATTTCGCGCAACTCGGCCAAGGCATTGACCTTGTAGCCGAGTGCTCGGGGCTGTCTGTACCAGCCCTTGAGAAGATGGGGGCTAGCACACACGATGTCGCGGAGCTTACCTGCCTGCACGCCATCTACTTTGGCTCCACGCCTTATACGGGCAAACAACGCCTAGCTGTTGATGCTGCTAGGCGCAACCAGCACTCCTTGAGCACTCTGCGCCTTATCGAGTCTTTTACCCGCCGCGTCAAAGAACAACG
>NZ_DGRD01000028.1:25576-25765 GCF_002390965.1 Corynebacterium sp. UBA4397 | reverse complement strand
AGCATGTTACCGCGGTAGCCAGGCGCCGGCTGCGTGAGATGCGTGCTCCCCGCAAGTACACCGAGCGTGTACTGCTGCGCCAGCACCCCAATGGGCTGGCTACCTTGACCGTGACCGGTAATGGGTTGGATATGGCGGATGCTTTCCGGACTATTGACCACAAGCGACCAGGGGCAAGTTTTATCGCCC
>NZ_DGRD01000028.1:235-25402 GCF_002390965.1 Corynebacterium sp. UBA4397 | reverse complement strand
ATCTCACGCCGTGGAGTCACGGCGGGGAGACCAACATTGCGAACCTGGTGACCTTGTGCAACTACCACAATGGTGTCAACGAGGATGATCCGAATGCGCCACCACGCCACGGGCGCCTTGCCCGCCAAGGCGGAACAATAGTCTGGCAGCCACCACACACAAGCCGTTAGGACACCAAGCCCAACGGCTACTTTCCGCACCCTATCGCAGGTAGGGCACGGCGTCGGCTTCGATTACGGGAGACTCGCTTCTT
This sequence comes from Corynebacterium sp. UBA4397, assembly GCF_002390965.1. Lineage (NCBI taxonomy): Bacteria > Bacillati > Actinomycetota > Actinomycetes > Mycobacteriales > Corynebacteriaceae > Corynebacterium > Corynebacterium sp. UBA4397. The sequence continues at coordinate 25,149 of NZ_DGRD01000028.1, read as the reverse complement.
ATCTGCCACTCCCACCATGCACTCAAAAACCCAGAAGAACCGGTTTGAGAGTTGGATTTAACATGCTTGCCTCACCCAGCGCGGCAGCATGCGCACCAAGATGACCATGAGGACAAGCTCCACCAGCGTCTGTGTCACCACCACGAGCGGAGCCAGCGCGAACTGCGCTGGCAGAGCAAGGACAAGGGGCAAGACTACGAGGGAATTGCGGGTGACGGCGCTAAAGGCCAGCGCACGGGTGCCTGCCGCGTCCATCCGCACAACACGGGCACAAACGAGAGCGGCTGCCAGCATGATAAGAGCAAAGGCCACAAAGACCGGCACCACGATCCACAAGCGGCGCACCTGCATACTCACCTGCGCTATCTGGGAGGCAACCACCACGGCAAGCGTGGCCATCATCAGCGGAACCATTGCTGCGGCGACGCCGCTCTCCCAACCGCGGGCCGCAGCTGAACGCCGCGCCACGGCCTGAGTCGCGATTGCCGCAGCGAGCGGAACCACAATAAAGAGGAGGAAAGCCTCGAGGAAAGGCCCAAACTCTACCGCCCCCACCACACTGGGCCCGGCGAAAAGCTATAGGTAGAAAGGCAAGAGCAACATCTGCGCTCCCATGAGAACCGGTGTGACGCTGAGCAGGCGTTTCGTATCGCCGCCGGCCAGTCCGGCAAAGACGATGACGTAGTCCACGCACGGACAGAGCAATACGAAAAGGGCGCCGACCAAGAGAGATTGCTCCGCAGCCAGCGGCCTTGTCACCAGCCAGACCACCACTGGGCCCGCCACGAAATTCAGAGCGAGGATCAAGCCGAGGAAGCGCCAATCCCACAGGGCCTTAAGGACCTGCGAAAAGGGGATGGCGAGAAACGTGGCATAAAGCAACGCCATAAGCACCGGCGTGATGGCATGCTCCAAGAAACCCGCCAAGCCCGGAAGCCCCAAACCGAGCAGCACGCCGAAGGCAATACTGAGCGCATAGAGCAATACCTGCCTGCGCTCCATCGCTGCAATCATGATCTCTTTCTGTCCCTTTTATCCAGCAACGCCGGTATTGTGATCTGTGGATACATTCCACCCAACCGTGATCCTCCCCATATTAGAAAGGGATCCTCTCGTGGACATTTCAGGCAAAACCATAGTGGTAACCGGTGCCGGAAACGGCATCGGACGCGCAGTAACACTCCTCCTTCTTTCCAAGGGTGCGCTCGTAGCCGGCGTCGACCTCAACGCGGCCGGTCTGGCCGAAACCGCTGAGCAAGCCGGTGCCGGTGCACGGTTTAGCCAGCACGAGGTCAACATCACCGACCGTGAGGCCGTGGCCGCCTTGCCTGCACAGGTCGTCGAAAAGCATGGGCAGATTGATGGCCTCATCAATATCGCCGGCGTCATTCAGCAATTTGTGCGCGTAGTTGATCTTCCCTACTCCGAAATTGAGAAGGTCATGAACGTGAACTTCTGGGGCACGATCAATACCTGCAAGGCCTTCCTGCCCACTCTCCTCACTCGGCCGCAAGCCAGCATCATCAATGTTGCGAGCATGGGCGCATATACCCCGGTTCCTGGCCAGGCGGTTTATGGCGCATCCAAGGCAGCAGTCGCGCTGCTCACGGAGGCCCTCTATGCAGAGCTGCTAGATACGAAGGTATCCGTCGGCATTATCTACCCCGGTTCCATTGCCACCGACATCGCCGTCAATTCCGGCCTGGCTGCCATGGACGAGTCCAGCGATGCCCCGCAGCAGAAGACCACCAGCCCCCAAGAGGCCGCGGAAGTCATCGTCACCGCGATTGAAAAGGAGAAGTTTCGCGCCACCATCGGCAGCGATGCGGCCATGCTGGACAAACTCTCGCGACTCAACCCGAAGTTCGCCACGCGGATGCTGGCGAAGAAGATGGGCGGGTTGCTCGGATAGGTTTTCCCACCTGAGCAGTGAAGCATCTAGGGAAGGTGCATCATGCGCTCAAAGGGCGCTCAGTAACGGTCACACTCATAATTTCCACCTCGGCGGGGTCCGCAGCCGCATACCACCCCATGTACTGATCCCCTTTGAATCCCAGAGCCAAGGCCTGTTCCGGAGATGGTCCGGCGTAGGCCAAGTTCACCTTTCCCATATCCCAGCCCGTGAGAAGCATGCGTCCCACACTGACTTTCGCACCTCGCCACAGACCGTCTACCTCCCGAAACAGCCGGCGGGTGAGAGAAGAGCAAGCAATATTGACCCACCGAATACCGTCGGTATTGCCAAACTTGATGCCGTCAGGAAAATCGGCGGCACCTTCACCGGCTGAAATCACTAACCTGACAAATCCTGCGCCACCTGAGCGCGTCACATAAATCTTGCCGCGGTATTCAACCACACCACCCGACGTTGGAAAACCACCCATCTGTGCGCCCCTTTTCCACCACTCTTTGTCCTTGACAAGCCTTGCTGAGGGTTTGCCTACCTCGCTCGTGGCCACCTCCACCACCTGCGGCGACGCGGTGGGGCGGCCTTCCACGCCTCATCAAACAACGGTACATCCCACTCCAAATAACGGTCATCATCAGCAGCAAAGAGCTCATGCAGTTGCTCCGCACGCTCAAACCACGCCGCATAACTTGGCCAATGCCCGCGATACTCCCACCCCGGATCACAAAAAGTATGGATCACCAACACCGCCGGATCGCCGGATACATCCGCCCCATCAAAACAGAACACATCATCAGTCCCATCCATCTCGGCGAATGGAACCAATACTCGAAATGCAAACTGCTCGCGCAAGACGCGAGAATGAAAGAGTTGACGTGACTCGGCCGTCGCTGTGAAGTACCAGGGCTCAAGATCAGGCGGCACTTCTAACTGCAAGGCGTTGAGAAATGCTGGTGGGAACGCATAAGCGGCCGGTGCGAAGCGCTGCATCTCCTCAAGCCTCTCGGGCGGAGTCAGAAGCCGATGTTTTTTACCCACGAGGACTCCTCGTCATCTTCGACAAAGCAACTAATCTGCGAAAATCCTAACGCAGCCATGCTTGATTCGCCTCAACAATTAGATGACCTCCACCACACGAGATGGATCCTCGGCTACGGTGGGGGACTTAGCGCTTGGGGCAGACGCCTCAACCGCGATGCCAAGCGGGGACTGCACACCCGCAGGCGGAAAGGAGTCTCGCCATGATTGAATTCTTGGACGTCAGCAAGGAATACCCCGGCGAGGCTGTGGCGGTGCGTGATTTTTCCCTCCAGATTCCCGCACACCAGACCACAGTTTTTGTCGGATCTTCCGGCTGCGGAAAGACCACGCTGCTGCGAATGATTAACCGCATGGTGGAGCCCAGTAGCGGGCAGGTCACCATTGATGGGGAGAACATCCGCGAGAAAGACCCCGTGCGCCTGCGCCGTGGCATCGGCTACGTGCTGCAAAACGCCGGGCTCTTGCCGCATCTGCGGGTCATCGACAATGTGGCGTGCGTGCTGCGGCTGGGCGGCGTCGCCAAGCACGAGGCCCGGCAGCGCGGTGAGGAGATGATGGCGGCCGTGGGCCTTGACCCCGCCCTTGCGGGGCGTTATCCGGGGCAGCTCTCCGGCGGGCAGCAGCAGCGCGTGGGCGTGGCCAGGGCCTTGGCAGCGGACCCAAATATCTTGTTGATGGATGAGCCCTTCGGCGCGGTCGATCCCATCGTCCGTAGCGAATTGCAGGATGAGGTGGCGCGTCTCCAGCGTGATCTGCGCAAGACCATCGTCTTTGTCACCCACGACATCGACGAGGCTTTTCGCCTCGGCGACCAAATTGTCATCCTGCAGGCCGAAGGCCAGATTGCCCAGGTCGGCTCCCCCGCGCAGATTCTGGCCTCCCCCGCCAGTGATTTTGTGGCTGACTTCGTAGGCCTCAAGCGTGGTTCGCGCGCGCTTTATTCCCGCGAGACCGAGAAGGGCACCGTGCTTGTCGACGGCGCTGGGCGCCCTCAAGGCCGCCTCATCAAGGCCGCAGAAGCGGATGCGGCTAGGGAGACCGGGGTGGGCGAGTGAATTGGCTCAGTGAGAACTACCCGCTGGTGTTCAGTCTTTCGGTGCAGCACCTGCGCCAGTGCCTCGTGCCGATTCTCCTAGGGGTGATTATTTCCGTTCCCATCGGCTGGGTGGCATTCCGCTACGCGCGCACCCGTTCGGCGCTGTTAGCCTTGACGGGGATTCTCTATGTCATCCCCTCCCTGGCACTCTTCGCGCTGCTCCCGCCGCTTTTGGGCATTAGCTTCCTTTCGGAGACCAATCTGAGCATTGCGCTGACCATCTATGCCGTGGCCACGATGACGCAATTCGCCGCCGACGCCTTCGGCTCGGTGTCCCCGCAGACGCGCTCTGCCGCTACGGCGGTGGGCTACAGCGGCTGGGGCAGGTTCTGGAAGGTGGAGCTACCCTTGGCGGGCCCGGTGATTTTGGCCGGGCTGCGGGTGACGGCGATGTCCACGGTGTCGCTGGCCACCGTGGGTGTGCTCATCGGCGTGAGCAACCTGGGGTACCTCTTCACCAACGGCTATCAACGCCAGATCACCGCCGAGATTCTCAGCGGCGTCCTCGCCGTTGCCCTCATCGCGGTGGTGCTTGATCGCGTCCTGCTCCTGGCTGGGCGGGCTCTCATGCCGTGGCAAGTTGTCCAGCGGAAGGCGGCGCGCGCATGAATCTCTTTTCCGAGGCCTTAGCCTGGATCTTCTCCCCCGAACGCGCTGGTGGCGCGCTGCCGCTGGGCCAGGCCATTGCCACCCACCTGGGGTTTAGCTTCGCCGCGCTGCTCATTGCCGCCCTCATCGCTATTCCCACTGGCTGGTTCATCGGCCACACCGGACTAGGGCGTGACCTCGTCATCGCGCTTACTGGCGCCAGCCGCGCTATCCCCTCCTTTGGTCTACTCCTGCTCCTCGTAGTTCTGTTGGGCGTAACGCACAAGGAGGCGGCCACCGTCACGGCGCTGGTGCTGCTGGCGCTCGCCCCGATCCTCGCCGGTGCCTACTCAGGTATCGAGGGCGTTCCCGCCGCCACGAGGGACGCCGCCTCCGCCATCGGGATGAGTCAGTGGCAGGTGCTCTTTCGCGTCGAAGTCCCGCTCTCCCTGCCCATCCTCTTAGGCGCCATACGCTCCGCGTTGCTGCAGGTGGTTGCCACCGTCACCATCGCCGGCTACATCAGCAATTGGGGGCTGGGCTTCTACATTATCCAAGGCATCCAGCTGCGAGATTATGCACAGATCCTCGGGGCCTCGCTCCTCATCGTCGTCCTAGCCCTAGCCCTCGACTTCATCTTCGCCGGGCTGAACAAAGGTCTGAGCAGGTTTTTCGACCCGCTTGGAGCTTCGACCTCCACTTAGAAAGGCAACATCCCCATGCGTCTCAATTCACTTAGCTCCCGCACTGCAATCGTCGCCGCGCTTGGCGCCCTCGCCCTAAGCCTGTCTGCCTGTGGCACCTCCTCAGATCCTCTCGCCACGGACGAAGGCGCCTCCGGCCAAGACCCCGACACCATCGTCGTGGGCTCTCAGGCCTACTACTCCAACGAGATCCTCGCCGAGATCTACGCCCAGGCGCTGGAGGCTGACGGCCACAAGGTGGAGCGCAAGCTCAACATTGGCCAACGTGATGCCTACATGCCTGCCTTGGAAAGCGGTGAGGTTGAGGTCTTCCCCGAGTACACGGGCAACCTCCTGCAGTACCTCGACCCGCAGACGCAGGCCAAGTCACCCGAGGAAGTGACCGCGGCGCTGCAGGGAGCGTTGCCGGATTCGCTGCGCGCGCTAGACCCGGCGCAGGCAACGGATCAGGATTCCTATAACGTCACTGCGGATTTCGCCGCCGAGCATGGACTCTCCTCCCTCGAGGATCTTGCAGGTCTCGACGTTCCGATCACCTTGGGCGGGCCCGCCGAACTGGAGCAACGCCCCTATGGCCCCACAGGGCTCAAGGATGTCTACGGCGTGGACAGCACTTTCGAGGCCACGGGCGATACTACCGTTCCGGATCTGGTGGCAGGCACCGTCAACGTGGCCAATGTCTTCAGCGCCGATCCGCGCATCAGCACCGATAACCTCGTCACTCTAAAGGATCCGAAGAACCTCTTCCTCGCTTCCCAGGTGGTGCCGTTGGTCTCATCCTCGGTCTCCGAGGAGGTCGCGCCCGTGCTCAACGCCGTCAGCGCCCAGTTAAGCGCCGAAGACCTCGTGGCACTCAACGTGCAATCCACCGTGGACCAGCGCTCCAGCGCCGACATCGCCCGGCAGTGGCTGCAGGCGCATAATCTGGCCTAAACCGCTACCTGCTCACCGGAAGAAGATACCCCTTATGACATATATCCCGGCTCTCGCCCACCCGGTGGCAGTGTTCGACGCGGGGCTGGGCAGCTTCGACCTAGTGCGCCGGCTGCGCGCGGCCTATCCCACGCAGGACATCATCTATTTAGCTGATCGCGCCAGTTTCCCCTACGGCGCCAAGTCCGTGCCAGACCTCCTGCATTCGGTCGCTCGCGCATGCCAGACCCTCGTGGTGCACGGCGCTAGCGCCATCGTGCTGGCCTCCAACGCGCCCAGCGTCACCGTACTCGACGAGCTACGGCCCCGCTTCGGCATTCCCATCTTTGGTATCACTCCCCCGATTCGCGCGGGCTTAGACCTGCTTGGCGAAGACTCCTTTCTCGCCATCGCCGGCGCCCGCGTCATGGTGGAAAGCACTGCCCTGCGTGCGCTCATCTCAGCCGAGGCCGGGCCCGACGCTGCCCGAGTAGTCTCGGTGGCCGCCGAAGAGCTCATCGGACTCGTCGAGTCTGGCGCCTTCTTAGATAAGGCGAGAATCCGCCATCCACTCGAGGACTTCCTGCACGCCTTGCGCACCCAGTATCCCAACCTTGCCGGCATGACCCTCTCCAGCACGCACCTTCCTTGGTTGGCCCCGGCCCTGCAGGAACTCGCCCCAGACCTCCGGCTTTTTGACCCAGCCGATGACGTTGTCGCTGACTTCGCCCCCTTTGTCATCCCCGGCTCGGGCCGGCTGCTCACCCTGGTCACTGAGTCCCCGGCGCACCCATTATCGGAGTTCAACGCCATGACCAAACAACTGGGCCTCAACCTTAATCCCCAACTTATCGAAATCCCCTGATACCTATGGACATCAACCTTCCTACCGATTGCGGCAATGCGCCGCGCATCGGCATCGTCTCCGAATTCGCCGTGAGCTGGGCTCAGGGCAATGCCGCGATGGTGCGCGCTGGGCTCGTCGAAGGCGCCGCTCTATCCGTGGCAGGCAGCAAGCACGCGGGCGCGTCCTCGGTGGAGGAATTCCTGCGGCTGCCCTTTTCTCCTGAGAGTATGGAGCTCTACTCCGTCATCACCCACGGGCGGCTCGCCTCCTGCGATGGAGTCCTGCGCGCCGGTGACAAGCGCCTTGATTTCAGCCTCGTGTTCCGCTTTGCCAGCACTTCCAAGACCGCCAAGATAGCGCAGCTGCGCCTGTACTGTATTGAATCATCTCCCCCGGAAAGGAAGGCGCGTTGATGTCAACGGTCGATAGCTACCTAGAAAAGTTCCCTGAGGCCCACGCGGCACGTCTGAGCGAACTGCGGGCTTTGATTAGGGAGGAACTGCCCAAGGCCCAAGAAGAAATCAAGTGGAGCTCCCCCGCCTACTCAACAGAGACTATTTTGGTGACCTTTGCGGGATTCAAGAAGCACTTCAACGTCTACTTCACGCCCAGCACCATGCAGGCCTGCGCGGAACTGCTGGCCGAGTATAAGACCGGCAAAAGCGCCCTCAGCTTGGACTATGACAAGCCCCTGCCCCGCGCGCTGCTCACCAAGCTCCTCGCCTTCCGCCGCGCGGAGTATGAGCGCGATGACATCGGTTGGATGTAAGCCTTCTCAGCCTTAGTCTCCTCAAACCCGCGGCAGGGAACCTTCAAACAGGGGCCGAACGTGCCGGGGAAGGCGCTTGCCTGCCCAGATGACAGTCAGCGGGCGCTGGATCGATAGACCGGTTACCTGGACCCTACACAGCCGGCCAGCCTCAATATCTTGTGCAACCGCCAAGGAGCTCAAAGGACCAGGGGCTAGCCCGCTGATAATCGCGCTCCTTACCCCAAGCGTGGTTTCCAGCACCGCCGCCGGTTCTGCGCTGCGCGGATAGCCTGCATCAGCCAGAGCGTGCTCAAAAGCCTCGCGGGTTCCGCTGCCCAGCTCCCGCAGCACCAACGGGGTCCGCGCCAGCTCCTGAAGGGCCACTCCCCTCTTCTGTGCCCAGGGATGTTTCCTCGCCACCACGACCTCGATGGTGTCATGCGCCACCGGCAGGGAGGATAGATCTGCCGGCACCACAGGGGTTTCGATGTAACCAATATCCGCCGCACCTGCGCGAACCGCCTCGATGACCTTGCTGCTATTTTCTGCTTTGAGCTGGATGACGGGCCCTGCCCCACCCACCTTCTCGCGCCATTGCGCTATCCATTGCGGCATGAGGTGCTCCGCAATAGTCAGGCTGGCTTCCACCCGTACCTTGCTTCCTGAGTCATTGCGCAGGTTGACCGCCGAGGCATGAAAGCTCTCCGCAGCGGCGAGAACTGGACGCGCCCAGCCAATGACGAGCTCCCCCGCTGCGGTAGGCAGAGAGCCCCTCGCCGAGCGCTGCAGCAAACGCACCCCCATCTCCTTCTCGAGCCGCCGAATCCGCAGCGACACCGCCTGCTGGCTCAGCCCCAACGAAGCGCTCGCCGCCGAGATGCTGTGCTCCTGGCCTACCAGGGTGAGCGCGCGCAGTGCCGCCAGATCCAGATCCTGCATGCTCCTCTCCTGTCTTTGTTTATTACTACTTCTACGGATTGTGCTGCTTCTTGTTCTTCTGCTTCCTGACTTCAGCACTCCACCGCGATGCGCTCAACCACAAGCTTTACTTGTAGCCTACGCGGCTCCCCGTACTTCCCCTCCCCCGACATCGACGCGCAAGCTAGATGCATGAATTCTTTCCGCCTCGTCGACAAGCAACGCGCACTACTACCTGGAGTTGCTGTGTCCTTCGCCGCCGCCGCAGTATCCTACGAAGCCTCCCGCCTTATCCCCGGAGTCAGCGCGCTGCTCATTGCGATAATCCTCGGCATTCTTCTCACCAACGTCACAACGCTGCCGCAGTCTCTAGCCCCCGGGATCGACTTCGCGGCCAAGAAGCTCCTGCGCCTGGGCATCGTCTTCCTCGGGCTCCAGCTGGTGCTTTCCGACATCCTGGCCCTCGGCGCGCCAACGCTGCTCGTGGTGGTCTGCATCGTCACCGGCGGCATCGCCAGCACCCTCTTGCTTGGCAGGCTTCTTCGTGTCAGGTCCCAGCTCAGCCTGCTTATCGCCTGCGGCTTCTCTATCTGCGGCGCCGCCGCCGTGGCCGGAGTCGCCGGGGTCACAGATCCGGAGGATAAGAAGGAAGAAGATACCGTAACCGCCGTCGCTCTCGTGGTCATCTTCGGCACGCTGATGATTCCGCTTATCCCGCTTCTCTCCACCGCCTTCGGCCTAGATCCAGAAACCGCCGGCAAGTGGGCCGGAGGTTCCATTCACGAGATCGCCCAGGTGGTAGCCGTGGGCGGCATCATCGGTGGAAGCGCCCTGAGCACCGCCGTAGTCATCAAACTGGCCCGCGTCTTGCTCCTTGCTCCGGTGGCATTGATCTTGAGCATTCATCAGCGCCAACAACAACGTGCCGCCGCAAAATCAGCCGATCCCGCTAGCAACAAACCGGAAGCCAAACTCCCTCCGCTTGTGCCACCCTTCATCATCGGCTTTCTCGCCCTTGTGGCTCTGCGCTCTCTCCTCCCCGTGCCCGAATTCGTGCTTGACCTAGGCCAGTTTGCCCAAACCTGGCTCTTAGCAGCAGCAATGTTTGGCTTGGGCTGCGGAGTCAAGATCCGCAGCCTCATCACGGTCGGCCTGCGGCCCTTCATTCTGGCAGCGCAAGCTACGCTCGTGGTCGCCACCATAAGCTTTATCGGAATGACAACGCTAGCGGCCTAAAGACTTTCTTAACAAGAAGTCGTTGAGAACGGAGGAAAATAGCTCTGGTGTCTGGGTGTTAGCTAGGTGCCCGCCGCCGTCGATAATGCGCAACTCGGAATCGCGGCTACCGCTCGCAAGTGCCCGAGCCGCTGGAATACTTGCCCAGTCCTTAGAACCGCAGATCACCAGCGTGGGAGCTGCGATCAACGCGAGCTTACTCGAGAAGTCGGTATGAGAAACTGCATCCACGACCGCGATGAGCTGGGACTTGCTGACGCCTGCCGACGAGATCATCCTCGCCGGCAGCAGGCGCATAAACGCCCTTTGGATCTTCATCAGCACCCTAGGTGGTTTCACTTGTCCGGCCGCCAATGTGAGCCTAATCGTTCGCTCGGGATGCTCGACCGCGATCTCGAACGCAAGCATCGCTCCCAGCGAAAGGCCGCAAAAATGCGCGGCCCCAATCTCAAGCCGGTCGAGGTCTGCAAGGATGCCTTCAGCGGCTTCGGCAAGCGCGAAATCCTCGACACCCAAACTACCTTTCACGCGGCCCGGTGCGTCCACGCATCAGTGGTGTCTCCGAGCCCGTGGATGAAAACAACTACCTGTTCCATTCCCATGCTTTCATTCCTCACCCATCTATTGGCCAACGCTGCTGCTCAATGTAAGCAGCTCCTATTCCCGACGAGGATACCCACGCGCAGTACGACTCTGCCTCGCTCTCTGCCGCGGCGACTGGACGCACTCATCTACATCCAGAATCCGCCCGCATCCAAGCTAGAGTTATCAGCGTGGCCGGGTACCAAGGAGAGGATCGCCGTGAAGCGTTTAACGCCCCTGCGTGATGGTGAGAATATGCGCACCCACTCAAACGGCCAAGACTGGGTTGTGTCCTGGCATCACAGCACCGAGAAACCCACGGGGCCGCCGGCGTTTGCCTGACCCACCCCGGAGAGTTGGTTCTCATCAGCCACGAAGGCGATCACTGGGGTTTACCTGCGGCTCGCCCCGAGGGAAACGAACAACCCGAAGAGACCTTGGTGCGGGAAATACTGGAAGAGGCCTGCGCCCTAGTCACCGGTTACCGGTTGCTCGGATTCTCCCGCAGCCTCTGCATCGAGGGTCACGAGCGGGGCTTAGTACTAGTGCAATCGTACTGGCGAGCGGAAGTCATGGTGCAACCATACGAGCCCCGCTTCGAGGTCCGGCATCGCCGACTGATTCCAGCTGATCCCGGATCCACGTTCCCACTCCCGAGAATCCTAGCCATCTAGGCTGTCATATAGCCCAGTGCGAGCACCAAAAGGCCTACCACCCCCAGGTCCACGGTAAATAGGGTGCTCCCGATTGGGCCCCTCAGGGCGTGAACACGGCGTAGATGCCGAGTAGGAACCACGCAACCCCCACGGATCGCAAAAGTCTCGAGCACCGTTTTATGAACGATGTCTCGAGACTTCATAATGGTGGAGCTAAGGGGATTCGAACCCCTGACCCCCACACTGCCAGTGTGGTGCGCTACCAGCTGCGCCATAGCCCCATTAAGCTCGCCACATTCTTTCGTTTGCAACGGGCTTAACTATATATGGTTCCATTTTGTAGAAACAAATCGCGTGCTAGAACACGGTTTAGGAGGTGACGATGGAGACCCAATCCTCGATGGACTGGCTGTCATCGGCGGGCACGTCCTTGCCGTCTTCGATGATGCGGGGTGAAGAAACCTTGCCGGTGGTCTTTTCCAAGAGGTCGTAGTTGGCCTTGGCCAGCTTATTTCCGTTCTTGATGTCGACGTCCTTAATATTCTTCACGGTATCCGCGTCCGCGCCGAGCTCCTTGGCGGCGTTGCCGAAGTCCTCAAAGGACCACTGGTTCGCAACGTCCTGCTGTTGCTCAAGCAGGTAAGAACGCAGGTTCCAGTAGACCTTCGCATCCCCAGACTCCGCGACCTGCTCCATGACGGCGGCCGCCTTGGTGGAGTGGCCGGAATTGTTCTCAATGTCCTTGCCGTCCAAGAAGTTCAGCGTGCGAACGTTGACCACGAGTTTGCCTGCCTCGATGGCATCCTTCATCTGACCGTCGGTGGCGATAGCCAGCTCGCCGCAGTGCGGGCAGGAGAAGTCCTCGTAGAGGTCAACTTCGGCGGCATCTGCTGCAGCGTTGGCGGACTTCAAGGTGACGGCATTATCCGCGAACACCATGTCCATTGCGACATCCCGCTGCTCGTACTCTGCCAGTGCGGAGGTCTTGGCGCCGCGGCCATTCCACACGATGTAGCCGATCACGATTGCGATGATGACCAGAAGGACGCCCACAGCCCAGATGAATCCGTTGCTGTTTTTGGCGTTAGGGTCGGTTACTTTGCTCATTGTCTTCCTAAGCTTCTATGCACCGGAGGGCTAACAAGCAGTGCTGCCCGCGGCGCAAAATGAGTATCTATTCTGACTAATTAAGCCTACAGGTTTCCGTTTTAGGGATGCAGGGCAAACTTGGCGAAAGGACGCTTGATAGTCCACACCATCAGCACAATGTAAAACGTGTCACGTGCCAAGGTTGTCATGTAATTCATGACTTGCGCGTTCTCGTTGGGGTCCACGCTAAAGCAGCCACAATCGATGCCCAGTCCGCGCGCCCAGGCCTGCCCGATGCCCACCATGAACAGGCCCAAGACAATGGTGCCGATGACCGCAGACTGACGCAAGAAGATCCCCAATAGGAGAAGCACGCCGCCGATGAGTTCCAGAGGGCCGATGAGAAAAGCCAGGTAGTTGGACCATTCTGGCGTGAAAATCTCATAGGCCTTGATGGACTGGGTCACCGACATGTGCTCACCTATCTTGGCGGCGCCGGCCTTGATCCAGATATAGGCCATGTAGAAGCGCGCTATGGCACTGATGATGTCAAGGACGAGCTTCTTATCAATCTTTTTAGTCACGCAAAATAGTTTAACCCTCAACTTTGAGGGCGTGGGAAACGAGATCGCGTGCTTCCTGCTGAACCTGCTTGAGATGTTGCTCACCTAGGAAAGATTCTGCATAAATCTTGTACTTCTCCTCCGTGCCCGAAGGACGAGCGGCGAACCAGGAGTTCTCCGTCATGACCTTCAGCCCNNGCCAGCTCGGTCGCGGTGACCTGCTCGGGGGAAAGCTCTTTTAGGATTGCCTTCTGCTCGCGGGTGGCGGGGGCGTCGGTGCGCGCATAGGCCGGATTGCCAAACTCGGCGGTCAGGCCGGTGTAGAGCTGCGAGGGCGTCTTGCCGGTGACTGCGGTTATCTCCGCCGCGAGCAGGTCCATGATGAGGCCATCCTTGTCAGTGGTCCACACCCCGCCTTCTCGGCGCAGGAAGGAGGCGCCGGCGGATTCTTCGCCGCCGAATCCCAAAGTGCCGTCACTAAGCCCGGGCACAAACCACTTGAAGCCAACGGGAACCTCGACCAAGGTCCGCCCGAGCTTGGCGACGACGCGATCGATCATCGAGGAGGACACCAACGTCTTGCCTACGCCTGCATTTCCCCACTGCGGGCGGTGGCTAAAGAGGTACTCAATGGCAACGGCCAAGTAGTGGTTGGGGTTCATCAGCCCAGCATCCGGGGTGACAATGCCGTGGCGGTCAGAGTCAGCATCATTGCCGGTGGCGAGATCGTATTTATCGCGGTTAGCAATGAGCGAAGCCATGGCGTCCGGCGAGGAGCAGTCCATGCGGATCTTGCCATCGGTATCGAGCGTCATAAACCGGAAGGTGGAATCGACCAGTGGATTGACCACGGTCATATCCAGCCCATAATGATCGGCGATGGCCGCCCAGTAATCCACGGAAGCACCGCCCATCGGGTCAGCGCCGATCTTTAGGCCAGAGGCGGCGATCGCATCCATGTCCACCACGGACTTCAGGTCTTCCACGTAGGACTCGAGGAAGTTATGCCGCAGGCAGCGCTCATCGAGCACGCCGGTGACGCTCACACGTTGCACTCCAGCCAGCCCAGCGCGCAGATACTCATTCGCGCGCTCGGCAATCCAATCGGTGGCGGAAGTATCGGCGGGCCCGCCAGTTGGCGGGTTGTACTTGAAGCCGCCGTCACGCGGCGGGTTATGGGAGGGCGTGACCACGATTCCGTCGGTGCCGGGGTGGGTCAAAATGGCGTGGGAGACGGTCGGAGTGGGCGTATAGCGTCCGCGATCATCGACGAGGACCTCTATCCCATTGGCCAGGAAGACCTCGAGCGCGGAGACCATGGCCGGCTCAGAAAGGGCGTGCGTATCGCGGCCGATGAACAACGCACCGGTGATGTCCTGCCCGCGGCGATAATCCACAATGGCCTGGGTGATGGCGAGAATATGCTGCTCGTTGAAGGCAGAATCAAAAGCAGATCCGCGGTGGCCAGAGGTGCCAAAGGCCACGCATTGCTCGGGCACATCGACATCAGGGATGCGGGTGTAATAGGCCGTGACGAGGGCGGCGATGTCGACGAGATCCTGGGGTTGTGCTGGCGTACCAGCGCAGGGATGGGACATGTGGAATCATTCTCCTTAAATCAAGCGCAACGAGGCCACTGCGAGTCGAGCACGCTCCGCCGCGAGCAGAAGTTATTCTTCCTCCCCTAGCTTGCCCGCAAATGCGGGTCTTCGCAGCAGGTGCAAGCCCCTGCACGGGGGTAGAGCGTTAAAAGGTCCAATCCTGCTTCCTTCCGAGTAGCCTGAAGCCATGCCTCAAGCCCTCGTCGTCGGTTGCGGCGCCGCACTCGGTGCCCTCGCCCGTTTTGCTGTCTCCTGGGCCCTAGCCGGCGGAATGCTTCCGCTACTGCTCATCAATGTCCTTGGCAGCGCGGCGATGGGCTACTGGAAGCCCGGCCCCTTCTGGGGAACGGGATTTTTGGGCGGGTTTACCAGTTTCGCCACTTTCGCTTTCCTCACCGGAGAGGCCTCGGCCGCAGCGGCCGCGGGCTATGTCGCCGCCACCGTCATTGGCTGCGTCGGCGCATATTTGCTGGGAGACAAGCTGCGATGACGCTTTCTGCACTCCTTTATGTGGCGCTGGGCGCCTTCGCAGGCGGCGTGCTGCGCTATGGATTCACCCGGATTCTGCCCTCCCCCATATGTACTTTTGCCGCCAACCTCGTCGGCTCCCTCGCCATCGGCCTAGCCTATGGGGCACTGAGCCTGGGCGCGGGCGAGGAGATCATCTCCCCCCTCTGCATCGTTGGTTTTGCCGGCGGCTTATCAACGTGGTCGACTTTTGCCAAGGAGCTGGGTGAGATGGTCAAAGAAAAGAGGTACTGGGCCTTCATCCAGTACCTCTTTTGGTCCCTCGGGCTCGGCATAGCCGTGGCCTGGTTGGGCGCGACGTGGATTGCCTTTTAGGCGGCAATCGCCTCCAGCGGTGGCGTCTTGGCCGCACGGTGGGAGGGCCAGAGGGCTGCAACGATGCCAACGAGGCCAGAGCCCAGCAGCATGATGACGATAAGGTCCCAGGGCACGGTGACGGTGTCGAGGCCGACGCCTCCCAAGACGTCGATAAACGCCCAGCCCAGACCCAAGCCAATGATGACGCCGGAAAGGGCGCCGAAGATGGCTATTCCGACTGCCTCCAGGGTGATCATGGTGCGGATCTGGCGGCGCTGCGTACCCACGGCACGCAGCATGCCAATCTCTTGGCGCCGCTCGATGACACCGAGCGTCAGCGTATTGACGATGCCCAGGATCGCGATGATGACCGCCAGTGCAAGAAGGCCATAGAGAATGGCGAGCATCTGGTTGATCATGGCCGCGGCCTCACCGGCGAAGTCCTCGCTGGACATCACTTGGACCACGACGAGGTCCTTGACGGAATTCTCGAGGTTCTCGCGCAGATCATCTCCGGTGCCGTTGACGCCCACCATGTAGACGGTTTGGATGCCAGCGGGGATCTGAGGGCTGGCGATGACCATGTTCTCCACTATCCGGTTGGGCGCAAAGATGCCCTTGAGCTCAATCTCGCCCACCGGCTGGCCGTCGACCGCGAGTGGATAGGATTGGCCCACCTTCCAGCCATGGGCGGCGGCGAAGTCGGTGGTGGCGAGGAAGCCCTCGTCAAAGTCGGCGCTTCCCTCCGCCATGTCGAAGGAGATCATGTTGCTCGGGTTGTTGTCGACCACGTAGGACTTCTGCAGCTCAGGGCCGTAATCCATCGACGATGCCCCGTCCACGGTGGCTGAGGCTATGGAGAGCTGCAGCACCTCGGTGACACCGGGCGTATCCGCTGCTACCTGCGCAGTTTGCGCCGGCGTGGGAAAGTTACCGCTGGTAGGGCCGCTAAGAATATAGTCAGCGGTGATATTGGACTCCAGGGTATCGGCCACGGAGGACTTCATGGTCGCCCCGAGCATGCCAATGGCAGTCACCAACGCCACACCCAAGGTCAGCGCGAAGGCGGTGGTTGCCGTGCGCCGCGGGTTGCGGCGGGAGTTGGTCGAGGCAAGCTTGCCGACGGCGCCAAAAGGCGCACCAATAACCCGCCCCAGGCCAGGAACGATACCCAGGGACAGGGCCGGGGAGGCCAGGAAGAAGCCAACGATGACGGCCAAGGCACCCACTCCCACCAGGCTGGCAAGCCGCCCAGTGGAGCCGTCCATCAAGGTGCAGGCAACGGCAAGGCCCGCGCCCACGGCAAGCAAGAGAACGCCAATAATGGTGCGCACCTTCAGCGGGGAACCCGCAGCCTGTTCCGTGGTGCGCATGGCCT
This sequence comes from Corynebacterium sp. UBA4397, assembly GCF_002390965.1. Classification (NCBI taxonomy): domain Bacteria; kingdom Bacillati; phylum Actinomycetota; class Actinomycetes; order Mycobacteriales; family Corynebacteriaceae; genus Corynebacterium; species Corynebacterium sp. UBA4397. The sequence continues at coordinate 8,453 of NZ_DGRD01000028.1, read as the reverse complement.
CGACGGGCTTGACCGCACCCGCCCGGCGCGCCGGCGCCCAGGCGGAGATGACGGTGACCACGGTGCCGAGGACGATGGGCACGACGACCGCGGAGGTCGACAGCCCCAGCGAGGAGCCCATGGGCATGCCCTGCCCGTTGAGCACTGCCTTGATGATGGCGACCAGACCGATGCCGGCTACGACACCGACTGCTGAGCCGATAACGCCGATGATTGCGGCCTCGAATACGACAGAACGCGTGATCTGCCCACGTGAGGCGCCCAGCGCGCGCAGCAACGCGAACTCCTTGGTGCGCTGGGCCACGATCATGGAGAAAGTATTGGCAATAATGAAAGTGCCCACGAGCAGGGCGATGAGGCCGAATGCAATGAGGAAGTAGTTAACAAACTTCAAGGCGGAACTGATGGCATCGGAGATTTGTTTCGCCACCTTCTCCCCCGATTCGGCGCTCAGGGTTGGGTAGGTGACATTGATGTGATCCACCAATTCCTCGGGACTCACCCCTTCCGCGGCGGAGACCACCAGCTGCTCCGGGTTGCCGTATAACTCGATGAAGGCCGGGGCATCCATCTCCAGCAGCAACGCCTCACCCTGCTCGACGGAGGGCTTGAAGAGTCCGCTCACGGTGACGCTCTCGCGATGATCGGGGTGGACAACGATGATCTCATCGCCGACGTTGATGCCGAATTTCTCCGCAGCGGAGTCATTGACAATGACCTCCCCCGTGCCCTGCGGGGCAGCGCCCTCAACTATCTCGGCGGGCTTGCCCACCACCTCCTCTGCTGGATAATAGGGATTGAGTGAGGCCGAGCCTCCCCTCGTCTGGAAAGCCTCTGCGTCCTTATTGGCCACGACTACGGTCTGGGTAGATTCCGCGTTGACGTTCGCTATCTCGGAATCCTGCGCCAGCTGGGTGCGAATCTCCTCGTTGAGGCTATCTCCGTTGACCGCCGCATCGACATCGCTGAAAGCATTGGATACCGCAGCATCAAAGGTCGAGGAAAGCGAGTTGGTGAACATGAAGGAACCGGCGATGAAAGAGGTTCCCAGCACCACAGCGAGAAGTGTGAGGGCTAGGCGCAGTTTATGTGCCATGATATTGCGCAGGGAAACTTTGCGCATGGTGTTATTGGCTGCCATTAGCTCTCAATCTCCGCCATCACCTTGTGGATGGCTTCCATAGTTGGATTGTGCAGCTCATTGACCAACTTGCCATCCGCGAGGAATACCACGCGGTCGGCGTAGCTGGCCGCCTTGGCGTCGTGGGTGACAATAACGACGGTCTGGTTATCGCGGTCGACGGCGTTGCGCAGGATAGCGAGCACCTCGGCGGAGGAATTGGAATCCAGGTTTCCTGTGGGCTCATCGCCGAAGATGATCTCCGGACGCGAGACCAAAGCGCGAGCACACGCCACGCGCTGCTGCTGGCCACCCGAGAGCTCAGCGGGACGGTGCGTGAGACGATCCGCCAGGCCAAGGCGCTCAGTGACCTCCGTGTACCACTGCTTGTCCAGCTTCTTGCCGGCGATATCAGTGGGTAGGGTGATGTTTTCTGCCGCCGTAAGCGTGGGAACGAGGTTGAAGGATTGGAAGATAAACCCCAGGCGGTCGCGGCGCAAGGCCGTGATTTGCTTGTCCCCCAGCTGCGACATGTCCGTGTCCCCGATGAAGGCCGAGCCACTCGTGGCCGAGTCGAGGCCCGCCATAGTGTGCATCAGGGTGGACTTGCCCGAACCCGAAGGGCCCATGATGGCGGTGAAGTGGTTCTTGGCAAACTCGACGTTGATGTGATCCAAAGCGGTCACGGCGGTATCGCCCTGGCCGTATTGTTTGAACAGTTCGACGGCGCGGGCCGCGGCTGCAGTCATGGGGAGATCTCCTCAGAAGTAGTGATGTGCTCTTCTACCTTACTTGCCAGCGCGACACGCCTCGCACCGGCGGATCAATCAGTGACATTTGTCAGCACCAGGGGGCCACACGAACCCTGTGGCCGATGGACTACACTCGGTGCGAATTGGTCTATCCGCAATTTCTAGAGGAAGACACGCCCCCATGGACAAGCCCGAAGCAACAGCATTCCGTTTGGGGGAAAGCGCACGCACAGTAAAGCCCGCAGATTCTCCCGAAGGTTTTCTCAATAACTGCACCCAAGAATCAGTCACCTACTTGGAGGGATTTCTCCACGATCAGCTCGCCGCTCACCGCTGCGCCACGCAGCACCTCGACGTCCACCTGCTCGAATACTTGCACGACACCCTCACTGCGCTGGCGACTGGGGGCAAACACGTTCGCTGCCGCCTTGTCCATCTCGCGGCAGGGCAGCCGGCGACCCGCGCTGCCTGTGTTTTTGGCGCCTGCGTAGATCTCCTCCATTCGGCTTTCCTTATCCACGATGACATCATCGATGAGGATCTGCTACGTCGCGGGGAGCCTACGGTCCATGCTCTTGCCATCGAGGCACTGCGCGCGCGGGGAGCCTCGCGCCCCAGGATTGACGGCACGAGCCTCGGACTGCTCATCGGAGACCTCGCGATGTCTTATGTCTATCAAATCCTCGCGGAGGCGGACCTCTCCCCTAACCTGCTCCGGCAGGCCGTGGGAATGTTTGGCACCATCAGCGCGCAGACCATCATCGGCGAGCTTTTCGACGTCGAACACAACGCCCTCCACGAGACCCACATCGCGCATATCGCCCGCAGTAACCACCTCAAGACAAGCTGGTACAGCTTCGTCTTGCCGTTGTGCCTAGGAGCAGCGGCCGCTGGCCGCGATCCGGAGGCTTTTTCCAGCATCGGCATTCATCTGGGAAAGGCCTACCAGGCAGGAGACGATCTCCTCGGGGCCAGCACCACCGGGCTCTCCGGCAAGGCCGCCAGCGATGTCGAGGCGGGGCGCGCAACCCTGCTCACCGCCCAGCTTGCTCGCGGCTTAAGCGTCGAGGAGGCCACCGCAAATGTACTTAGCGCCGTGCGCGGCGAGCTGACCATAGCCCGCAAGGAAATTGACGCCGCCCCCATCCCGAGCGACGTGCGCAGCGGCTTGCGCGGGGTGGCGGATGACATCGAGAAGATGGTGGTGGGCCTTGTTTAAGAACGCAGGAGACAAGGAAGCCTCAGCTGCGGATGCGGGCTACCTCGCGCGCTACGACGCCGCCGCCCTCGCGGCCACGTCACGCATCATCGCCCGCTACTCCTCCAGTTTTTCTCTGGCCACCCGGCTGCTCGGCGGGCAAGTGCGCCAGGATATTCGCAGCCTCTACGCCGTGGTCCGCATCGCCGATGAGATAGTTGACGGCACAGCAGGTGCCGCCGGTCTGAAGCGATCCCAGGTTGCCGAATACCTCGATTCTTATGAACAGGCGGTCCTCGCCGCACCACGTCTGCGCTTCCACGCCGATCCCGTCCTCCACGCCTATGCAATTTCGGCCCGGCGCTGCGGCTTCCGCGACGAGCACATGCGCGCTTTCTTCTCTTCCATGCGCCGCGATCTCACGCAGGACACCTACGCCGAGGATGACTTCGCCGCCTATGTCTACGGCTCCGCCGAGGTCATTGGTCTGCTTTGCCTCGATGCTTTTCTAGCGGGCAAGAAGCTGCGGCCCGGGCGCCGGGCCTTCCTAGAGGATGGCGCGCAAAGACTCGGAGCAGCCTTCCAAAAGATCAACTTTCTACGGGACTTGGCCGAGGACCGCGAGATCCTCGGCCGCAGCTATTTTCCGCGCCTGGCCACACAGGAATTGGATGAGGAGAACAAAGAGGCTCTCATCGCCGATATCCGTTCTGACCTGGCCGTCGCACGCGCCGCTACCGGCTACCTGCCGCTGCGCGCCCGTGTCGGAGTCAACCTCGCCACCGAGCTCTTTAGTGAACTCGCCGAGCGTCTAGCAGAAGTGCCGGCGGCTGAAATCTCCCTCCGCCGCGTGCGCGTGCCCGCAGCACATAAAGCCTTGCTCATTGTCCCGGCTCTCTTTCATTCTTTTTTCCCCGGCTTCTCACCCCAACCCCAGAAATAGGTAGCTGATTACACCATGGCTTTATTGAACAACCGGCTCACCCGTCTGCTTTCCTCACGCACCCATCCTTCTAGTAGATCCGATTCCTCTAGGCAGCCGGAATCCGTCGTGGTCATCGGTGCCGGGGTGGCCGGGCTAGCCACAGCCGCCCTGCTGGCGCGCGATGGCAAACGGGTAACGGTCGTCGACAAGCAACCAGAGGTGGGGGGACGCGCCGGAACCTACAGCGAGGGCGGCTTCCGTTGGGACACGGGCCCGTCCTGGTACCTCATGCCGGAGGCCTTCGACCACTTCTTCGAGCTCTGCGGAACCACCACCGACCAAGAAGTCGAGCTGGTAGACCTTAGCCCGGCTTATCGCGTCTACAGCGATAATGGTAGTGCCGTTGACGTCGAAACCGGCATCGATGAGGTAGCGACGCTCTTCGAAAGCCTCGAGGAGGGCGGCGGGGCCCGCGTGCGCGAGTATCTCAACCGCGCCACGGATGCATATAACCTGGCGCTGGCGCGCTTTTTATACACCACTTTCTCCGACCCGCGGGAGCTGGCCGGTGCTGCGGTTCGCCGCCGCCTGGGCACCCTGGCACAACTGCTGACCCGTAGCCTCGATAGCTACGTCTCCTCGCAGTTTCGCTCCCGCCTCGCGCGTCAGATTCTCTCCTACCCCGCGGTTTTCCTCTCGAGCCAGCCGCAGCACACCCCCGCGCTCTACTCACTGATGAGCCACACCGATCTCGTCGAGGGCGTGCGCTACCCGCGCGGTGGTTTCGCTGCGGTAGTCGAGGCCATCGCCCGCCAGGCCCGCGACGCCGGCGTCGACTTCCTCCTAGGCCAGGAAGTCACCGCGATCCTCACCGCGGGCGGCGACCGGGAGCCCACCCGCGCCACCGGGGTGCAGGTCCTTGGCCCGCAAGGCCCGCAGACGCTGCTTGCCGATGCCGTGGTCTCCGCAGCCGACCTCCACCACACCGAAACCGAATTGCTTCCCCCCGAGCTACGCTCCTACCCCGAGGAATATTTCGCGCGACGCGATCCCGGCCTTGGCACGGTGTTACTCTTGCTCGGCGTGCGCGGTGAGCTGCCCCAGCTCGCACACCATACGCTGCTCTTTTCTCAGGATTGGGACCCGGATTTCCGCGCCGTCTACTCCGGGCCGGAGCCCACCCGCCCGCTCAAGGCCTCGCGCTCCATTTACGTATCGAAGACCTCTGCGAGCGATGCCGCAGTTTCCCCCGCGGGCCACGAGAACCTCTTCGTGCTGGTTCCCACCCCGGCCGAGCCGGGACTGGGCCACGGGGATGCCTATCGCGCGGAGCAGTCGCCGCAGGTGAAGGCCATCGCTGATGCCGCCATCGCCCAGATTGCCGCCTGGGCCGATATCCCGGACCTGCCCGAGCGAATCGTCGTGTGTAAGACCTTAGGCCCGGCCGATTTTGCCGAGCGTTACCACGCCTGGAGCGGCGGCTCGATTGGCCCCGCCCATACGCTGGGCCAATCCGCGTTCCTACGCGGAAGCAACCGCTCCGCCCGCGTGGACAACCTCTACTATGCCGGCGCCACCACCGTGCCGGGAGTCGGCGTGCCCATGTGTCTGATCTCCGCAGAAAATGTGCTCAAGCGCATGCACGGTGACACCACGACTGCTCCTCTCGAGCCTTCCGCGCTACACGGTAGGAGCTAGACCTATGGCGGCGGTTTATCTCCTCATCCTCGGCTTTTCTCTGCTCGGCATGTTCCTGTGCGATCACCGCTGGCGGCTGACCTTCTTCCACGACGCGCGCCGCGCTTGGCTGCTGTGCATTGCCTGCACCGTCCTCTTCCTCGTGTGGGATGCACTCGGCATCGCCACCGGCACCTTCTTCCGCGGCGGTTCACCGTACATGACAGGCATCGAACTCGCCCCCGAGCTCCCCGTCGAGGAGCCGATCTTCCTTTTCTTCTTGTCCTATCTCACCCTAAACCTCATCAGTGCTTTTCGACGTCTCTTCTCCTCCCGGCAGGAGTCCCCCCAATGACTTATCTCCTCATCAGCGCGCCCTTCCTGGCGCTCGCCCTTGTGATATGGGTTCTTTATTCTCGCCGCCTGCCCCACGCCGTGGCAACGACTGCGGCGGTAGGCGCCGTTCTCCTCGTCCTCACAGCGGTTTTTGACAACCTCATGATTCTCGCCGGGCTTGTCGGTTACGGCTCGCAGCAGCAGCTCGGCATCCGGGTGGGCCTAGTTCCCGTCGAGGACTTCTTTTACACCATCTTTGTGGTGCTCATTCTATGCGCGCTATGGAAAGGTACCCGCTCATGAATCAGGAACGCACTCCCTCCCTGAGCGCGATTGCGCGCACGGTTTTTGTCTCCTCGCGCCCGATAAGCTGGATCAACACAGCCTTCCCCTTCGGCGTGGGCTACCTCATCAGCGGGGGCTCAATCGATCTGCGTTTAATCCTGGGCTTCCTCTTCTTCCTCATTCCCTATAACGTCGCGATGTACGGCATTAATGATGTCTACGATTATGAATCCGACATCCGCAACCCCCGCAAGGGCGGCGTCGAGGGCGCGGTATTAGGCCGGGAATTCCACCGCCCCATCCTCTGGGCCGCGGCAGTGAGCGTTATTCCCTTGAGCCTTGTACTGCTCGCCATGGGCACGCTCGCCTCTGGGCTCTGGCTGGTCTTTTCGCTCTTCCTTGTCCTTGCCTATTCCTTCAAGGGCCTGCGTTTCAAGGAGAAGCCCTTCCTGGATTCCTTGACTTCCAGCGGGCACTTTGTGACCCCCGCCCTCGTGGGCGCCGCCATGGCACCGACCGCGCCTGGTATCTCCTTCTACGCGGCCTGCATTGCTTTCTTCCTATGGGGTGCAGCCAGCCACGCCCTCGGCGCGGTCCAAGACGTCAAGGCTGACAACGAGGCCGGCATCTCCTCCATTGCCACCGCCTGTGGCGCGCGCCTGACAGCGCGTTTGGCCACATTCTTCTACCTCGCCGCCAGCCTCATCGTTCTCACGCTCCCCTTTCCTGCTCTTATCCCGGGAATCCTCTCCTTGGGATACGTCATCAACGCCGCTCGCTGGTGGAATATCACCGACGAGAACTGCGAGGACGCTAATAAGAGCTGGCGCGTATTCCTGTGGCTGAACTACGTCACCGGTGCCACCGTGACAATCAGCCTTGTTGCCGCCGGCGTGTTCAACCACCTTCTCTAATGCAATGAACAACCCTAGCGACGAGCCTGAAGGCGCTGCCACAGACGTTGTTGCGGGGATTGCTTCCGCCAATTGCTGAAGATGGTATAGAAGCCGCGATAGAAACGCCTGGCCATCTGCCTTATCCCGCGTAACGCCCGCGGGTCCATCTCGACGCCAATCTCATCGCGTACAGCGACCGTCTCATCAGGGCGGACGGCAAAAGACAAATGCAAGTCCTCGTGTACAACAGGATCGCTATAGTCGACTCCGTCTCTCACCGACAGCCACCAACTACGCCTGATACTGCAGTTAGTCCCAAAGATGGGCGCGTGCCCCAACGCTGCCCCCGCTGTCAGGCGATAGGCCCCTAGATAAACACGCGATAGCAATCCCGCCCACGGGCTTGGGAGCTCAAATCGCGCTGCGCCGGTCATCGCTACAACCTTGCGGCCACTGCCACGCCCGCCCTGAGCCTGCGAACTCTCCGCAGCCAATACCTCCCGCCAGGCCTCCATACTTTTTGCCACATAGTCACTCCGAAGCACAGTATCGGCGTCTGTGCGCAGGAAAATGTCTCCCCTCGCGGCATTGAAACCGGTGTGCACCGCCCAGGTGATCCCCCTGCGAGGTTCCTCCACCACCCGCGCCCCGAACTCTTTGGCCGCGCTTTCGCTATCATCAGTGGATCCATTATCGACCACGAGAACCTCAGCCGGCGCGACTGTCTGCTTTTGAACGCTACCCAAACAACGCCTCAACAAAACGGCATCATTATAGCAAGGAATGACGATACTGCACGTGAGCGGCGCCGCCGAGGCACCCACCGCGAATTCATGGCTCATGTTTGGCCAGCCTACGGCATACCCGGCCCCTAACACGGACGCTTACCGGTTGCTGTTCCACTTTTGAGGCGCTGGTGCCAGCTTTTCCTTGTTTGTTTTGGTGTGTGTTGTGGGTGTGGGGTTGTGTTGGCGGTAAATAGTGGCCAATTTCTTGAGGTAGCTTCTAGTCGTGAATGCATCACTCCTA
>NZ_DGRD01000028.1:0-130 GCF_002390965.1 Corynebacterium sp. UBA4397 | reverse complement strand
ACAAGACTCGAAGTAGTTTTGCTTCTTTGGACACCATCAAACGCGTCGATCCTCATGGTCAGCGAGTGCGCGGTATTGTCACCGTAGAAGACCCCATCAAAGTTGGTCGCGGTGAGGCTTTGAGCCAGCA
>NZ_DGRD01000021.1:445-26774 GCF_002390965.1 Corynebacterium sp. UBA4397 | reverse complement strand
CACACTTCCTGCTCCTTAGCCCTCTGTTTCGGACGTTGGGATTAGAGAGAGCACGAAAGACCCTCACGAACTTTGCCGTGAGGGTCTTTCGGTTGTAAAGGCTAGTTATTAGCGCTGCTGGAAGTAGCTCAGGAGGCGGAGGATCTCCGTGTAGAGCCAGACCAAGGTAACGGATAGGCCGAGCGCTACGCCCCAAGCGTTCTTGGCCGGTACACCAGCGCGAATCATGCGGTCAGCTTGATCAAAGTCCGTGAGGAAGCTCATTGCAGCCAGGACAATACACACCAGCGAGAAGATGATTGCCAGCATGCCCCCATCACGCAGCGGGCTCATTCCGGTGAACACGGCGAGGAGCAGGTTGCCCAAGGCCAAGACTGCAACGCCGGCGATGAGGCCGAACATGATCTTGTTGAACTTCGGCGTCACCTTGACCGCGCCAGTCTTATAAACAAACAGCATTCCGAGGAATACGCCGACGGTACCCATCAGCGCCTGGCCGATGAGAGCCATGCCGTTGCTGCCCTGGAACTGCATGTTGGCAAAGACGAAGGAGAAGCCACCAACAAAAAGGCCCTCAAAGACCGAGTACGTAAGGGTAACAGGAGCAGAAGCCCACTTCTTGCCAAAGGTAGCTACCAAGACGGTAATGAAACCGCCCAGAGCGCCGACGAGCGTCAGGCCGAGAGCCGCAGGGGTGCTAACAAACATGCCGATTGCGAAGTTGACCACGGCGAAAGCGATGATGACGGCCAAGGAGATGCCCGTCTTGGTCACAACATCATCGACCGTCATGGGACGCTCATTAAGATGAGGTGGCTGCTCGTAGGAGTTTCCGTAGCCCGAAGGAGCGTATCCCGCTTGGGCTTCAGACTTGGTCAAAGAGTTCATTACCGGGTTGCTAGAGCGCAATGGAATCCCGATTCCTTTCGCAATTGAAGTTTATGAAGATAGCAGTATTAAATTATGCTCAACCCTTTCAACGCTCCTGGCAGACAGTTAGTTCCCACTTGTGGAAACTTTTTGCGTTTACTGTGCACGATCTGGTGTTGACGGGCCTTCGCCAAGCGGGGGACCACCAGGAAACTCCCCTTGCGGAGGAGTGCCGCCGTCAGGTGCGCCGGGACCGCCTTGGCCGCCACCACCCATCGGTGCGCCGGAGGCCTCGGACTTGGTGGTCGGGTCCACCAGAACATCGATTCCTAGAGCGTAGCCACGCGAGGCATCGCCGCTCACGGTGGGTGTTTGCGCCTGCCATCCATCTGAGAACACGGTGTCGGTCGCCAGCGTGATACGCGCGAGGTTATCGCTCGAGCCCACGTAGTCCGCGCCTTCATATACTGGGCTGCACACCTCCTCCGGCACTACGATCTGCGAGGTCAGGACGCTGTTGGTGGAATCGGTGATGTCATTTATCGAGGGAAAGACCTCGAAGTGGATATGCGGCCAGCGCCCCGTGTAGCAACCGGGGACAATGCTATCGAAGCTGACTTGTCCGTTGGAGTCGGTGATCTGCACGCCACGCAGCCAGGTCTGCTCGGTGACCCCGTCCGAGTACATGGAATACTCGCCCTTGCCATTGCAATGCCAGACGTAGACTGCGGCCCCGACCAGCGGGGAGTTATCGCTGGAAATATCAATGAGGTTCATCGTCAGGGTCATAGGTGTTCCGGTGGCACTCCCGTTACCGTCGATCGATTGGGTGAGATCGCGGCGCTCAATGCCAGAGGCTTCCAACACATCCGGGCCATTGGATCCATCGCCCGGGTAGGGGCCGGCGGTCTCCGTGTTGAGTTCCACGAGGTCTTCTGCCGCTTCCACGCTTGACGAAGTCGTGCTTTGCGAAGCCGCCGTCTCCGTCTTGGAGGCAGGAGCACAGGCAGCCAGGGCCAGCGAGCCGGCACCGACCCCCAATACACCGAGAATGCGGCGGCGAGAAAGAACGGTTCGGACGTCGAAACTGAGTCCTTGGTCGTCGATGTCTTCGGAAGGGCGGGCGAGCGGTCGGCCCTCGAAAAGGGTATTTGATGTGCTCATAGAAATAAAGCTAAAGGGAAGTTCTGAAAAACTTCTCCGCTAAACCCATAAGCAAACAAGGGATTTGCTGGACAAACACCGGAAAATCGCCCGTAGCTTCCTCTGCCCCGGACGAGCCAGTGCTGAGACTGCGTTTCACAAGAGTCTCCCCAGCGATGTCTGGTTCCGTGACATACTTGCGCCATCACAAGCCCGAATATCGAAGCATCTCGATTGCAACGCAGCACGCCCAGGACGCCAGAAAGCATCACCCCTAAGAAAGACCCCGACGCGCCACCGCCAAGACTTCCGGAACGCCCCGATTGGCCTCCACGTGGATCGCAAAAGTCTCGAGACATCAAATAGGAACAATGTCTCGAGACTTCACAAAGTGCCCCCACTGGGACTCGAACCCAGACTGAATTGATTTTAAGTCAACTGCCTCTGCCGATTGGGCTATGGGGGCCAAAAGGGCGACTTCGATTCTATGCGATGATGAAGGCCGCCCATAAATCGGGTGGGCTTAGGTCAGTTCCTCAGCCAGACCGGCGATGATTCCGTCGAGGATGTCCTTCTCACTAATGAAGAAAGAGCGCGCCGAGGAGTTACGTTCAATCATGTCGATGATGCCTTCAACCGCTACTGCCCCGCCGCCGATGACATCGGCGCGGCCGGGGTGGATGACTGGGTTGAGTGCGCGAACATCGGAGGGAACCTTGAGTATCTGCTTCGCCAGCACCCGCAGCGCGGCGAAGCGAAGCTCGGAGCCGTGGATAGCGTCGGCGTCGTAGCGCTCGAGACCTTGAGCTAGGGCGGAGAGGGTGGTGAAGGTGCCCGCACATCCGACGAAGGTCTTGGCCTTGTCGATAGGCACGATCTTCTCGACTTCGGCGGTGCGCTCAGCCACGTACTCGGAAGCGATCTCAATCTCAGCGGGAGTGGGCGGGTCCGAGCGCATGATCCGCTCGGTAAGGCGAACACAGCCCAGCTGGGCCGAATGTGAACCCATAATCTCCCCGTCGATGGTTCCGACGATAAACTCCGTGGATCCACCTCCTAGGTCAATGACGCAAAAGGGCCCGCGCTCAGCCGAGAGATCCGCCACGGCACCGGTGAAGGACAACATGGCTTCTTCCTCGCCCGAAATCACTTCCGCCTGAGCTCCCGGTTGAATCTCCCCGAGCAACTCCGCGGTCATGTTGAAGAACTCCTGATGGTTCTTCACATCTCGAGTGGCGGAGGTGGCCACCATGCGCACACGCTCGACGTTCTCGAACTTCATCTGCTGGACGAAGCCGCTCAGCGCCACACGCGTGCGCTCGAGAGCCGCGGGGTCGAACTCCCCTGTGGCGTCGACACCTTGGCCAAGACGCACAATTTCCATGACACGCAGGATGTCACGAACTTTGCCATCCGGCTGCGCCTCGGAGATGAGGAGGCGGATGGAGTTGGTCCCGCAGTCGACGGCTGCCACTCGAGTCATAAGTTCTAGTATTCCTTTCTCACGGGCCGCGCTGGCTACCGCGAAACCTTCTTATTCGGCGTTAGAGAAATCGAACTGTTGAAGATCAATGCCCAGCTCCTCCAACGTGGGCCAGTCCTGCGGGATGGCCGTCCCACGCAGCTTACCGTGGTCCGCGGCGAAGGCGACCGCCTCCGTGCCGAGGCGAAAGTGCTGGGGGCCTTCAGCCAGTGCGTAGGCGATGAGAACGTGGAGACACTTGACGCGATCAGGCATTCCCCCACCGGAGAAGGTGGTGCCGAGGTCCTCGATCTCGTTGCGCTTAGCCAAGAAGTGCTCATGGGCGGCTAGGTAGTCCGCCGCCAGAGCCTCGTCTTGGGCTAGGCGGCCCTCCATCCACTTCATGACATGGGCGACTTCGAGGCGTGAGGCCTCCGCGGTCAGACGTGGGTCAGTGAGGTAGTACAGCGTGGGAAAAGGCGTCCCATCCGGCAGCTTCGGCGCCGTCTTAATAACCGCGGGTTGTCCATCCGGGGTACGGAAAGCAATGTCGAGGACGCCGCGCGGCTCACGGCCCAGCTGCTTGCTGACTATGGATAGGTCTGCATCGTTGACAGTCATAGGCACCATTGTCTCACGCGCCCACGCTCGGAGAGCCTTTTGGCAGGTTGCGGCCTAGCCTGCGGTGTTCGCACCCTCGTTGACGGCGGCACCGACCCCGCTGTCAGGAACGTCCGATTCTTCGGCAGGAGCGACATTATCCTCGGTGGGCAGTTGGCCAGGATCCACATCTGAGTTCATCTTCTCCGCATCCTTCGGTGGCTCGGCCACAGAATCCCAGAGCACCTCGTACCAGGAACGGTCATCGCTTTCTGCACTACGGTCCGTGGTAACGGTATGCCCTGGGGTCATCTGCGGATCCATGATCCGGTAGGCGGTCTCACCTTGGGCCACAACACCAAAGCGCCGACGTGCTTCCTGTTCCACATACTCATCGGAGCGGTAGCGATCAATCTCGGTGAGGAGGTAGTCCTTCTCGGCTTGCTTGGCTGCGATTGACTCATTGAGGCGGGCGATTTCAGAGCGCCCATGGTAGTAGTTACGCAAAGGCACAGCGATAGTCAGCAAGACGACGACCACTATTGAGATGATGATTCCCACGCCAACGATAGTCATCTTGGCTGCCTGGGGCTGCACTGCACGACGGGCAGAAGAGGTGTGCTCTTTCGCGGTGCGGGAGACTACCGGAACCGTAGTCCGGCGCTTTTTCTCGCTGTCTGTCTTGCGTGCCATGGGTTCCCATAGTAGCCGCCACCTAGGCCCGTGGGGCGAAGCGGCGCGAGAGGAGCAGGATAAAACTTTCTGAGACGCTCTAAGCAGCTAAAACAACGAATGCCGGCCTTCAACCCCTCCTGCAAGAGGGATCCAAGTCCGGCAGCGTTGAACGGTTGAGCCGTTGAGCTGTCTTGCTCTCTAGCTAATTAGCCGTTGAAGCGCGGGAAAGCGGAACGACCCGCATATACAGCCGCATCACCGAGCTCCTGCTCAATGCGCAGCAACTGGTTGTACTTGGCCACGCGCTCAGAGCGAGCAGGCGCACCAGTCTTGATCTGGCCACAGTTGAGGGCAACTGCGAGGTCAGCAATGAAGGTATCAGCGGTCTCACCGGAACGGTGGGACATCATGGTGTGGTAGCCGGCACGGTGTGCCATCTCCACGGCGTCGAAGGTCTCAGTCAGGGTGCCGATCTGGTTGACCTTGACCAGTAGTGCGTTTGCGGCCTTCTTCTCAATGCCCTCTGCCAAACGGGCGGGGTTGGTGACGAAGAAGTCATCGCCGACGATCTGCACCTTGTCACCGATGGCTGCGGTCAGCTTGGTGTAGCCCTCCCAGTCATCTTCCTGCAAGGGATCCTCGATGGAGACGATCGGGAACTCGGTCAGGAGCTCCTCGTAGACGTGTGCCATCTCTTCAGCGGTGTGCTCGCCGCCCTCGAAGTGGTACTTGCCGTCCTTGTAGAACTCGGAAGAAGCAACGTCGAGGGCCAGTCCGACGTCCTTGCCCGGCTCGTAGCCGGCCTTCTCGATGGCCTCCGTGATGAGCTCGAGTGCTGCCTTGGTGGACTCGGCCTCGGGGGCGAAGCCGCCCTCATCACCCAGACCGGTGGACAGGCCCTTGCCCTTGATGACGGACTTGAGGGCGTGGTAGATTTCCGCGCCCATGCGCAGTGCCTCGGAGAAGGTCTCAGCGCCGATAGGAGCAATCATGAACTCCTGGACGTCAACGCCGGAGTCTGCGTGAGCGCCACCGTTGACGATGTTCATCATCGGCACCGGAAGCACGTGGGCATTCGGGCCACCGAGGTAGCGGTAGAGGGGAAGACCGGCCGACTCGGCGGCGGCCTTAGCGGTAGCGATGGACACGCCAAGAATGGCGTTGGCACCGAGGCGAGACTTGTTCTCCGTGCCATCTAGCGCGATGAGTGCCTCGTCCAAGAGACGCTGGTCATCCGCCTCGAAGCCGGCGATCTTGTCCGCGATTTCTTCGTTGATGTTCTGGACGGCCTGCAGCACGCCCTTACCGAGGTAGCGGTCACCTCCGTCACGCAGCTCGTGGGCCTCGTGGACGCCGGTGGAGGCGCCGGAAGGGACGCCGGCCTCGCCGTGCGCTCCGTCATCTAGGAAGACCTCTGCCTCTACGGTCGGGTTGCCGCGGGAATCAAGAATTTCGCGTCCGAAAACGTGGATGATGTCAGCCATGCTGTTTCTACTCCTATTGAGCCGATTCTAGTTCGTGGATGTGTTGAGGAAAGCCCTCAAGCACCCTTAACTAATTGTTCCAGAAAACCCGATTCCGTGACGCCGACTGGAGAGAAATCTAGGAGGTTGCGCGCTGCGGGATGGAATAGGAGTTGGCCGCGGATTGAACCTTTCGCAGGTAGTCGAGGGATTGGTTATAGTTTAGGACGCCAGCTTTCCAGCCTTCTTCGATGGAGAGATCGCGGTCACCAAAGCACAAAAGCGCCGCCGCACCTAACGCTGCGTCGTCGATTTGGTTGGGATCGGCAACGCCATCACCATTGCCGTCCGCGCCTACTTGCTCCCAGGATTGAGGTAAAAACTGCAGCGGGCCTACCGCGCGATCATGCTCGGAGTCGCCGTCGATGGTGCCATTGTCTGTATCGGGGATCTTCGCGGTGTTATTGGTACCGTCCAAAGCGATTCCGACAATCGGAGGATCCGGGTATCCGTTTTCATCCAGCTTCGACGGCTTGAACCAGTTTCCGTTGTACGTACCGTGGCGAGTTTCCACATAGGCCAGACCGGCAATAGTATTCCAGCGAATGTGGCAATTGGGAAAACGCTCGCGGGCAACAAGCTCCGCGTTGCCATAAGCGCGCAGGGCTTGGGGCTCAATCTCCGTCTGTGCCGAAAGATCTTCGGCCCAAAAAGTCAGCTTGTCTGCGGTACGGCCGCCAGAGTTTACGTCTATGGCGGGAACTTCTGCACCAGGTTCCGGCGGCATGGATTGTGGGACGGGAGCCAGCTCATCGAAAGCGGTGGGCTTGCCCAAAAATGAGAGCACCCATCCCACGAGCGAGATGATGACGATCACCACTAGAACGACACCGATACCGCATCCCCCAATTCTGCGCAGTCTTCGTGTCATGAGGAAGAAGTTTACCCAAGGATTGACTCAAGTCCCCTATCCGCAGTCCCCGTCCCAGCAACTGCGCAGAGTACTCCCAGATCGGCAGCAGGACTGCCGCTACCGAGCACCAGTTATGTCACACCATTTAACTTGAGCCACATAAGGTGCTTTCTGTCGCTATACTCCTGTGCTTAAGCTGTCATTTATCAGCCGCTCTCACTATCTCATCCGCTATTACTAGCTACTAAGTAAAGGAATCTCATGTATCTTCGCCGCTTTGGCGCAGCACTCATCGCCGCCGCCGCACTAACTGGTATCGCCGCCCCAGCCGCTTCAGCACAGCCTGCCGCTAATGCCGCTGCACTCAACTCGGTCATCGTAGACGGCATCAAGAAGACCGATTGTAGGACTCTGGGGTTCGTGCTCAACGAGCTCAATAAGCGCACCGGGGGCAAGGTACTAACGGAGTCCACCACTCGCACGCAGCTGATCAAAAACCTGCGCGGTCTCACCCCGGAAGAGCGCAAGAATATCTACGTCAATCTTGTCAGCGCCCAATACGCGCACGTCACGGCGGATCGCGCGCTCGAGTGTGGCCTCGTCAAGCCGGACCCGACCATCCCCGGATTTGATTCCCCGCTCTCCGCACAAGCATCGTCCCAGCTTGCCGATCTGGCCCTCCTCGCCGATATCCTCAAGTAGAACGAGACTCGCCAAGCACGTAGCTAGCTGGCTAGCTAGCTACGCTTCGCGCTCTTTGCCTTTGGCCCACAGCGCCTCCTGTTCTTCTTGGGGTACTAGCTGCGCGGTTCCGTCAAAAAGATAAGGGGCGCGGGAGCGGAGTTTGGTGATGAAAGAGGAGGCGACGTCGTCAAGCGCGAAAGCGCCGCGGCGGCTGGCAATCTCCGCGTGGAAGAGGACCTGGAGGAATACGTCCCCCAGCTCTTTGCAGAGTTCTTCGTCGCCAGAGCCCTGCTCAATGGCATCGATGAACTCCTCTGACTCCTCCCGCAGATAAGGAATCAACGTGGCGTGGGTCTGGGATTGCTCCCACTCCCCCAGCTGGCAGGCCTGCGCCATCACCTGCTGCGCCAAGAAGATCGGATCCTTGCGCGACGGAGCTTCGAAAACCTGCTCTCCGGCTGCAATACGCTCTTTAACGTCTGCGTCCTGGGCCTGCGTGCTCACCAAGACCCCACGGCCTGTGGCATCCTCCCCGTTGAGGTACTCGCCAAAGTTCCATCGAACAGAGACTGGCACCTCGGCGCTGAAATGGGCCGGCCCATAAAGCTTTCCGATGGCCTCCATCGGAATCATCGTGGGCCACCGCTCATCTAACAACAGGACAGTCATGGGCTAGGAGTATAGGCGTATTGGCCCCGCAGCGTCGCGCACGGGGTATTTTATTCTAATGACCTCCAGCACCTCTCCGCTCGGAAAGAAGTCCCACACCGTCAATATGTGGACACTTGTGGCTCTCATTATCGGCTCCACCGTCGGCGCCGGAATCTTCTCCATCCCCCAAAACATCGCGTCCGTCGCCGGGCCCGGCGCCATGCTCATAGGTTGGCTCATCGCCGGCATGGGCATGTTGTCGGTGACCTTCGTCTTTCAGATCTTGGCTCACCGCAAGCCCCACCTGGAATCCGGGGTGTATTCCTACGTGCGCGCAGGACTCGGTGACTTCATCGGCTTCGCCGCGGGTTGGGGCTACTGGCTCGGCTCGGTCGTGGCCCAGGTGGGCTATGCCACGTTATTCTTCAACACTGTCGGCTTCTATCTGCCCATCTTTGATAGCGATCACCGCTGGACCTCAGCCATTGCGGTCTCCGTCTTGTCTTGGGGCATCTTTGCGCTCTTGACCCGCGGGATTAAACAAGCTGCGTTCATGAATATGGTCACGGCGGTGGCCAAGATCCTGCCCATCCTCGCCTTCATTGTCCTAGTCGCATTCTTGGGCTTTAGTTGGGACAAGTTCAGCTTCGATTTCTGGGGAACGAGCACAGACACGTCGGTTTTTAAGCAGATCCAGGGAATTATGCTCTTTACCGTCTGGGTCTTCATCGGTGTGGAAGGCGCTTCGGTCTATTCCAAGCAGGCCCGCACCCGCTCCGATGTCAGTCGCGCGACGATCATCGGCTTCTTCTCCGTGCTGGTGCTTTTGGTATCCGTGTCCACGCTATCCTTCGGCGTACTCAGCCAAGAAGACCTCGCCGCCTTGCCCGATAATTCGATGGCATCGGTGCTCACCGCCGCCGTTGGCCCGTGGGGCGGCGCGCTCATCTCCATCGGACTGTGCCTATCAGTACTGGGCGCCTATGTTTCCTGGCAAACCTTGTGCGCCGAGCCCATCGTCATGATGGCTTTCGACGGCCTGCTGCCTCAGCGGATCGGCACCATAAACAAGGCGGGTTCTCCATGGGCCGCACAGTTGGTATCGACCTGCGTGATTCAGTTCTTCATCATCGTGTTCTTCCTCAACGAGACCTCATACAACGCCATGGTCCAGCTCGCGACCATCATGTACCTCTTGCCCTATATCTTTTCCTCGTTGTATCTCTTGTTGCTCACCGTGCGCGGCCAAGGTCTCAACCGGACGCGTAAGGGCGCTGCTTTCGATCTTTCCGGGCCCGAGGTGAGCACTCGCCAAAACCGCAAGCACTTAGTGGTTGCCACCGTGGCTTTTGTCTATTCTCTCTGGCTTATCTACGCCGCCGACCCAGTTTATGTTCTCTTGGGCGCCTTGGCGGTTGTTCCCGGTCTTATCCCCTATGTAGGAACCCGGATATACAAGAAGGAGCGCATCTTCAACGCCTTCGAATGGTGCGTCGTCACCATCATCTCTGTGGGCGCGGTAGCGGCCGTGTGGGGTTTGCTCAACGGCCAGATCTCTTTCTAGCTCTCCTACATACCCCACAAGGCTCAGCACACCTAGTAGCGGATGACGCGACGCCCGTCGATGGCGCCATCGACGAGGCCCTGGATGATCTCGTTGGCGTCGCCAAGCTTTACTTCTTTAACCGTAGGGTTGATCTTGCCACGCGCATAGAAGTCGAGGGCCTCCTCTAGGTCCTGACGCGTGCCGACGAGGGAACCGCGGATGGTCAGTCCGTTTAGCACGATATCGAAGATGGAGGCGGGGAACTCCCCTGCGGGAAGGCCATTGAAAACAATGGTCCCTGCCTTGCGCGCCATCCCTACTGCCTGGCCAAAGGCGTCGGGATGCACCGCCGTGACGATCACTGCGTGCGCACCACCCGAGGTATACTCGGCGACTGCCTCCGCCGGATCCTCACTACGGGCATTGACCGTGAACTCTGCGCCATGCCGCTTGGCCAGGTTGAGCTTGTCATCCGCGATGTCGACCGCGATGACCCTCATCCCCATGGCCACCGCATATTGCACCGCTAGGTGGCCTAGGCCGCCGATGCCAGAGATAACGACGAACTGGCCTGGGCTGGCCCCAGAAACCTTCAAAGCCTTGTACACGGTCACGCCGGCGCACAGAATGGGCGCCACCTCCACTGGATCGGAGCCCTCGGGAATGCGGGCGCAGTAGCGCGTATCAACGAGCATGTACTCCCCGAAGGACCCATCGACGGTGTAGCCGCCGAACTCGGCCTCATTGCAGAAGGTCTCGCGGCCGGTGCGACAAACCTCTCGACCTCGCGGATGTCGAGAGGTTTGTCGAATTCATCGATGACTGCTGCGGTGAAGTGCTGGTTCATAATCTCTGAGACTCCTTGAGCCCTTAAGGCCATGTTGGATGGAAAGCATGTCGCTTCCCCACGCTAAGGACACAGACAGTTTCGGGCAGGAGCCCTCCCCCGGCTGTTAATTCTGCGAACTTTGACGCAGCCTCAAAGATCACGGCATCTTCTTCCCTACATCGCACCACATGGGGCATATCACATTCTAATACTAAAAGTGACATTCATCTCATTAAGTTCTGCAAAGTCTGGGGTCTTACCCCCCCCACTCCGGATACAGAGCGCTTATTGGCTGACGGAGACTACCTCCGCCCCTGCCTGCGGTGCGGCTCCTCCCATGACGTCGAGCTTGTCTAGATCAAACATTCTCGCCAAGAAATCACTCATCCACTGCAGAAGCTCAACATCCCGCAGCTTGGGGCTGGTGACGTTTCGACCGGCCTTGGGGAAGGAAAGCTGGATTGCCTGCGCCGCGGGACGATACGTCGATCCCGGGTAAAGGCGTTTGAGGCGAACCTGCTTGGAATCAGGCAAGACTACCGGATGCACCTTGATGCGAGTGCCCTGCACAGTAATGTCCGAAACCCCGGCCCGGCGCGCCTGATGGCGGAGCCGTGCTACAGCGAGCAGGCGCGTGACTTCCCGCGGGATGGGACCGTAGCGGTCCTCCATTTCCTCCACAGCCACGCGCAGATCCTGATTGTTCTTGGAGGCGGCGAGCTTGCGGTAGACCTCTAGGCGCAGGCGCTCAGAGTTGATGTACTTCTCCGGGATATGCGCATCAACCGGAAGATCGATGCGAATCTCCTTCGGCCCATCATCCGTGGCCTTGGGGATCTCCCCCTTCGCGAGCGCTTTGAAGGTATCTACCGCCTCACCGACCAAACGGACATAAAGGTCGAATCCGACGCCGGCGATATGCCCGGATTGCTGCGCGCCAAGCACGTTTCCGGCACCACGCATCTCCAGGTCTTTCATGGCCACGGCCATACCGGCACCGAGATCGTTGTTCTGGGCAATGGTTGCTAGGCGGTCATAGGAAGTCTCCGTCAGCGTGGCACCCTTCGGATAAAGGAAGTAGGCATAACCGCGCTGCCGGGATCGCCCGACGCGCCCGCGTAGCTGGTGGAGCTGGCTGAGCCCCATGTGGTGGGCATTTTCCACGATGAGTGTGTTGGCATTGGGAATATCCAGGCCCGTCTCCACGATGGTGGTACACACCAGCACGTCATACTCCCGGTCCCAGAACCCCTGCACTGTTTGCTCGAGCAATTCCTCGTTCATCTGCCCATGAGCGACCACGATGCGGGCCTCGGGAACCAAGTCACGCAGCTCGCGCGCCTTCTTCTCAATGTCAGCCACCTTGTTGTGGATGAAGAAGGTCTGTCCATCACGCAACAGCTCGCGGCGAATGGCGGCGACAACCTGCTTGTCCTCATAGGCACCGACGTAGGTCAACACGGGGTGCCTATCCTCCGGCGGGGTAAGAATGGTCGACATCTCACGGATCCCGGCCATAGACATCTCCAGGGTGCGCGGGATCGGAGTGGCGGACATGGTCAAGACATCGACGGAGGCCTTCAAGGCCTTGATGTGTTCCTTGTGCTCCACGCCAAAGCGCTGCTCCTCGTCGACGACGACGAGCCCCAGGTTCTTCCAGTGCACGCCAGTCTGGAGCAGCCGGTGGGTACCAATAACGATGTCAACGGTGCCATCCGCGAGAGCCTTGAGCGTTTCCTTCGTTTCTTTGGGCGAGGTAAAGCGCGAGAGCACCCTGATTTCGATGGGGAATCCGGACATGCGCTCGACAAAAGTCTCATGGTGCTGCTGGGCAAGCAGAGTCGTGGGCACGAGAACCGCGACCTGCATCCCATCCTGCACCGCCTTGAATGCCGCTCGCACGGCTACCTCGGTCTTGCCATAACCGACGTCGCCCACAATGACGCGGTCCATGGGCACCGTGGATTCCATATCGTGCTTGACCGACTCAATGGCAGACATCTGGTCTTCGGTCTCGACGTAGGGGAAGTTATCCTCCATCTCCGCCTGCCAGGGCGTGTCCGGGGCGAATTGATGCCCGGGCGCGGACTGCCGCTTGGCGTAGAGCTCCACGAGTTCGCCGGCGATTTCTCGCACAGCGGCGCGTGCTTTCTTCTTGGTATTCTTCCAATCCGAGCCGCCCATCTTGGACAGAGTCGGCGACTCTCCGCCTGAGTACTTGCTCAGCAAATCGAGGGAATCCATGGGCACCCACAGCTGATCTGCCGGCTGCCCACGCTTGGCTGGCGCGTACTCGAGGACGATGTATTCGCGCCGCGAGGTCTCATCACCGGACTGAATCGTACGCTCGGCCATCTTGAGAAAACGACCGATACCGTGCGTCTCATGCACGACATAATCGCCCTGCTTCAGCGCCAGCGGGTCAACGCGGTTGCGGCGCTTGGCCGGACGACGCTTGGCCCCGGCAATATCGCCGACGCGGTTGCCGGTGAGATCAGTCTCCGTGATGACAACCAGCGGCAGCGCCTGCGCATCCTTGAGCTTGCGCACCTTGGGGAATACGAGTCCGGCATGGCTCAACGCCTGGTAGAGGGTGACCTCGCCCGCGCTAGGCTCCCAGCCCGGCGTGGCTACCTTGGTGCGAATGCCTTTCTCGGCAAAACGCTCGACCATGCGCTTGATTGCGCCTTGCGCAGGCGCAATAAACGCGGCTCTCCCTCCAGCGTTGGTGTGTGCCAAAAGCTCGGACATCATAGTCTCGATGGCTGCGATGTCACCGCGCGGGGCTGGGCCCGCCTCAAATTCGAGGGGAAGGGTCTGCGATTCATCGGCCACGAGCATGCCTGGCGGGGAGAAAGTCCACAACGGCATGCCGTGCTTTTCCACGGTGACCTCTAGCGATTCAAAGGAACGGTAGCTTCCCGCACTCGTGTCGAGGCCCTCGGTAGCCAGCGGTCCATCCGCGCCCATGGCCGCGGCCTCCCAACCGGCGGCAAGGAACTCGGAATCGGTCGACTCCAGATCCGCAACCCGGGTATGGATCCGCTCCGGCGCTATGAGCAGCACGTGGGTGTCCCCCGGCATGAACTCGGGCAACGAAACCATCTCCGAGGTGCTGAGGGCCGGCAGCAGCGCCTCCATTCCCTCGGAGGGGATGTACTCCCCCACTTTGCTTAAAAGCTCGACCAAGGCCGGGTTTCCGGGAAACTCCACCGCCAGCTGGGCTGCGCGCGCGGCTACTTCTTGGGTAATGGGAAGCTCGCGAGCCGGATAGACGTCTACATGCCCGACCTGTATTTCGGGGATGGTGCGCTGGTCCGCGACAGAGAATTGACGGATGTCACTGATTTCATCGCCCCAAAACTCCACGCGAACCGGGTAGTCCAGCGTGGTGGGGAAAATGTCAACGATGCCGCCACGGGTGGCGTATTCGCCGCGCTTGGCCACCATGTCCACGTGCTTATAGGCACGAAACTGCAGCTCGGATACCACGTGGTCGAATTGGTATTCCTCGCCCTCTACGAGCTTGAGTGGCGCTCGCCCTTCGACCTCGCGCAGAATCGGCTGCGCAAAACCACGGGCGGCGGTGACCACAACGGAGAGCTCGTCCAGGTGGTCGAGCACCCGTGCGCGCTTGCCGACGATGTCTGCACCAGGGCTCAACCTCTCGTGCGGGAGGGTTTCCCACGCGGGAAAGAAGGCCACCTTGTCCCCCACCATCGCACGCAATTCCGCAGTGAGGTCTTCGGCCTCACGCCCGGTTGCTGTCACCACTAGCAGGCGAGTGCGATGAGCCAGTGCGCCGATGGCCCACGACCGCGCTTGGTCGATACCTGTGATGGCGAGGTTCTTGGCGCCCACCTGTGCGAGCAGCCCCTTGAGCTTCGGATCAGTGGCGCAGACTTTGAGCAGTCCCCCCAGCATTGGAGTAGTACTCATTAGCGCTTTCCTCCGAGCTTGGGCTTTGCTTCCATTCCAGACAATCCATTCCAACTGAGATTTACGATGTGGGCGGCCACGACTTCCTTATCCGGCGTGCGCTCATCGAGCCACCACTGGGCGGTCATGGCCACCATGCCCACGAGCGCTTGGGCATAAAGGGGCGCCAGTTCCGAATCGAGCCCGCGGCGCACGAAGGCTTCTCCCAAGAAGTGCGAAGCCTGGTTGACCGCGGTGTTAAGCAGCGTGGAGAAGCTGCGCTGATCGCCCGGCTTTGAATCTCGGACAAGGATAAGGAAACCATCTGTGTCTTCCTCAACATAGGTCAGCAAAGCCACGACCGCGTTTTCGATGCGTTCGCGCCACGTTCCGCTTTCGAGGGCCCGAGTAATGAGCTCCTCTAGGGCGAGGAGCTCACGGTCGATAACGACTGCGTAGAGGCCCTCTTTGCCGCCGAAGTGCTCATAGACCACGGGTTTGGACACACCCGCGCGTGCGGCCATCTCCTCCACGCTGGTGCCGCTAAATCCCAACTCCGCGAATGCGGAACGCCCAATTGCAATGAGCTGCTCACGACGTTCGCGGCCCGTCATCCTCTGTCGAACCATGGGTTCTAGCCTATCGCGAAACCGCGACACCACTAACCAAGCCCCTCTTTCCC
Organism: Corynebacterium sp. UBA4397; assembly: GCF_002390965.1. NCBI lineage: Bacteria > Bacillati > Actinomycetota > Actinomycetes > Mycobacteriales > Corynebacteriaceae > Corynebacterium > Corynebacterium sp. UBA4397. The sequence goes on along the minus strand of NZ_DGRD01000021.1, from coordinate 11,338 downwards.
CAACACTGCGGGCTCGGGTACCCTAATCTGGCTGCAGGATTTGCGCTCGCTTTGGCCAATAGCGTTATATAGTCCAGGAATCCTTTCCCCATGGTGTAATCGGCAACACTACGGTTTTTGGTACCGTCATTCTAGGTTCGAGTCCTGGTGGGGAAGCAATTAATCCCCGTCTCCACATGCAGTTTGCTGGAGGCGGGGATTTTCTCAACCCAATTCACGTGCGCCGCACTCACGCATACTCATGTCACGCTGGCGTGTTGACGGTAAATAGTGACCAGTTTTTGAAGTTTTTGGCCACTGCGCGCAGTGAACGCGCCACACCACCAGAGACCCCAAAGTTCGGAGGATCCAGTCCTGAGGTGAGTATTGCTCACCCCAGTTCGAATAGACGTTCCCTGAATTGGTTTGGATGTCCGCCGTGGCTGTTTCAATGACGTTTATCCGCTCACTAGGGGCGGCGCAGGATTAGCAACTACCGGCTTATATTTGGTGGCTGCTTTCCTAGAAGTTTCTCTATCTCCTCCCTTGGAAGGTTGTCCCAATGTCAAACCCGTATCAGTCCCCGATTCAGAATCAGTCCCCTGTAGCGACACAGCCGCAGCAGAACCCCGCGGCGCAGCAGTTCGCAGCCCAATCCAATGGCGGGATCAAGCCCAAGAAGCCGATCTGGAAGAAGTGGTGGTTCTGGATCATCGCGGTCGTAGCAGTATTCGCCATTTTCAGCTCCATGGGTGAAAAGAGCGAAGGCTCCACCTCGAGCTCGGCACCGACTACCAGCCAGGCCCTGCAGGCGAATAATGAAGCACAGGAAGAAGCCGGAGCGGGCTCACCTGAGGAAGATGGCAATGCGCAACCAGCTCCGGCAGCCCCCGCAGCAGACGTACCGCGCGAATATAAGTCAGCGCACAAGAAAGCCGGCACGTATTCCAAGATGATGCACATGTCCCAGCAGGGCATCTACGACCAGCTCACCAGCGAGTACGGCGAGGGATTTAGCCCTGACGCAGCCCAGTACGCTATTGACAATCTCGACGCGGACTACAACGCCGCTGCGCTGGAAAAGGCGAAGTCTTATCAAGACAACATGTCGATGTCTCCCTCAGCCATCTACGACCAGCTCACCAGCGAGTACGGCGAGAAGTTCACCGCAGAGCAGGCTCAGCACGCCGTGGATAACCTTCCCCAGTAAAGCGCAGAAAACCTCAGTCCCAGCCTCGACCGCAGTCTCAGTGTTAGCTTTCAGCTAGGCATAAGGACTGCGCGAGGTGTCTACCACGCCCATCGCATGCTGCGAGTGGGCGTCTTTGTTCTCAAAGACCAAGGCTCCCGGTTCCACCCGGACATCTGCCTTGTCTCCCTTGTTTACTATGACGAACTGTCCCATCATTCCCTCGTCTTCGTGCAGCAGCATGTGGCAGTGATACATGTAGGCGATGGTGGGGTCGGGAAAGTGTCCAAACTCGACCACAAGATCCGCGCTGGCATTAGGAGGAAGATTGATAAGGTCTTTCCACCCAGCGTGGGCGACCTCAACATCGGTTCCGGAGAAGGATAGGACCTTGAAACGGGCATTGTGGATGTGGAAGTTATGCGGCCAATCAGAGTTTTCATTGGTGACAGTCCACACCTCCGGCTCATCATGATCAATGGTGAGGTCAACGCGCGACATATCCATGGATTCGCCATTGATCATGAAGGTGTTGAGAACGAAGTCACGGTGCGTCAGCCCCTCCGTTGCAGGAGTCTCGGCCGCGGCCGGATCCAGTACCTCGGGTACCGGCGGTGCCTCCTGAGCTTCAGCGCTCGGGCCGACCAGTCGCAGGATGTCGAACTTATCCTTAAAGCCGAAGTCGACCGAGTATTCGTCCTCGGGAATGCCGAAGTTATCGCGCCGTGGGAGAGACTCTAGGGTTATCTCTTTCTCGGGCTCGACATCCACCAGAACTTCGACTCGCTCGCCAGGGCCGAGCAAAATCTCATCGGTTTCTATGGGGGCTTCGAGAAGCCCGGAATCCGTGGCGATAACCTGCATCGACTTCTTATTGGAAAGAGCGAGGGTATAAAAACGCATCGACGCCCCGTTGAGCAGGCGCAGACGCACCCGCCGAGTCTGGGCTTGGAAGGAAGCGTTGGTTATACCGTTGACAACGGGGGTTGTCCCCAGCAGACCCAGCGTGGAATCGGAGGAGTGATCCAGCTGGCCGTCCTCGCTGAACTTCGCGTCCATGATCACCAGCGGAATGTCATCGACGCCATACTCGTGGGGGATGTCAAGCGCTTCAGTGACCTCGTCATCAATGAGGAACATTCCCGCCAGACCGCGATAGGCATGTGCCGCAGTAGCGAGGTGGGGGTGCGGGTGGTACCACAACGTGGCCGCTGGCTGCTCCACCGTCCAGCTGGGAGTCCAGGTATCCCCCGGCTCGATGGGTGAATGAGGGCCGCCATCGGAAAAAGCGGGAAGCTTCATGCCGTGCCAATGTACGGTGGTCATCTCGATGAGGCTGTTGTGCACCTCGACGCGGACCTTTTCTCCGCGGCGCGCATGCAAGGTAGGTCCGAGGAAGGCTCCGTTAAAACCCCACGTGCGGGTGCCAGTTACCCCGGGCAGAATCTCCGAATGGCCGTCCTGGGCGTCGAGCTTAAATACCCGGGAGTCTCCCTCCACTTCCGACTCGAGGAGCGGCGGAATAGGAAGCGGGCGAGGCTCACCCTCGTATCCTGCGGGTTCCTCCTGGTCGTGCGTGGATGAGCATGCCGCTACGGTAGGTCCCAGCGTTGCCCCGACGGTCAAGAGTAACGCGCCTTTGAAGAAGGTGCGCCTTTGCATCCGAAATCCAGTCATGACTACCGAGTCTAGAGTCTCTCGCCGCTGACAGGTGCACGAGTTCTCAAAGGTGGTCCCTTCTCACATAAGCTGAAAGTCCTCATGACTTCTTCTCAATCTCAAGCGCCCGCAGCGCGGCGCTTTGCTTGGTCAAATGGCCTGCAGAACATTGCTGACGAGCTCGTTTCAGCCAAGACCATCCTGCCCTGGATCTTTGATGCCGCTGGCGTACCCCACGTCTTTACCGCCCTGCTGGTTCCTATCCGTGAATCCGGCTCCATGCTGCCTCAAGCAGCCTTGACGCCTTGGGTCAGCATCCACGCCGCCCGCAAGCGCTTGTGGCTGGTGGGCTCGGTGGGCCAGGGTCTGTGCGCCCTAGGGCTGGCAGCCGCAGCCCTGCTCACGAAGTCCTGGTTTCTCGGGGTACTCAGCATCGTGGTGCTTGGTTTTCTCTCGATTTTTAGAGCCTTGTGCTCTATCACCGGCAAGGACGTGCAGGGCAGGACAATCTCCAAAGGAAGTCGCGGCCTGGTGACCGGTCGCGCCGCTCAGATAGGCGGGGCCGGCACACTCATCACGGGAGTTACCCTGGCACTGTTTAGCCCAGTGCCCAATTGGGCACTGGCCGTGGTGCTGGGCTGCGGGGCCATATTCTGGCTGTTGGCCGCCGAGATTTTCCGGGGGATCAGAGAACCTGTACCAGATACTGATACTCCTGAGCGGGGCATCGACAAGCACTGGCTCACAGATACCTGGCGGCTCTACAGCCAAGAAGCCGACTTCCGCGCCTTCGTCAACGTGCGCGCGCTGATGCTCATTACCGCGCTATCTACCTCCTTTATCGTGGCCCTGGCTAGCTCCTCCGGTCACAGCGCTCTCAGTGGCCTGGCCGGATTCGTGCTTGCCTCCGGTATGGCCAGCCTCATCGGCGGCAGGATCTCCGGTATCTGGTCAGACCGTTCCTCGAAAGACGTGATGTCGGCGGGAGCATTAGCCGCTTCCCTGACTTTGTTGGGCGTCATTGCCTGCGCTGCGTGGGCGCCCGCCGCCGTCAACGCCTGGGCGCTTCCGCTGGGTTTCTTTCTGGTCAACCTTGCCCACACCTTCATCCGTGTCGCGCGCAAAACCTATGTTGTGGACATGGCCAGCGGCGACCGACGCACCCAATACGTGGGTGCAGCTAACACGATGATGGGCCTCATTCTGTTGGTTCTGGGGGTAATTTCTGCTGCTGTCGCCCTCGCGGGTCCGATAGCGACTCTGCTCTTCTTTTCCTGTGTAGGCCTATTTGGCTCCTATCGCGCGCGGGCGCTGAAGGATGTATCAGCCCCCGTTTAGGACGAGGGGCGTTAAGATGTGGAAAGCAAACTCAGACTCGAGACCCCCAGGAGTTCCCATTCCAGTGGTAGCAACACAACCTTGCGCCATCGTCGTCCTCGCGGCCGGCGCCGGCACCCGCATGAAGTCCAAGACGCCCAAGACCTTGCATAGCATCGGCGGGCGCCCCCTCGTGGGCCACGCTCTGCATGCGGCAGACGGTCTAGATCCTGTCCACATCGTCGCCGTTGTAGGGCACCAGCGTGAGCTGGTTTCCCCCGCCATCGATGCGATTTCGGCGGAACTCACCCACGAGGTCATCCAGGCCGTCCAGCCCGAGCAACAGGGCACGGGTGACGCGGTGGCCTGCGGCATCGCCGCCATCCCGGAATTTAAGGGAACCGTCATCGTCACCAATGCTGATGTGCCATTGCTTCGCCCCCAGACCCTGCAGGACTTGGCCGCATCTCACGTCGAAGCGGGAAACGCCGTGACAGTATTGTCCATGCACCAAGAGGACCCGACCGGGTATGGACGCATTATCCGCACTGCGGATGGCCAGGTCGAGGCGATTGTCGAGCACAAGGATGCCAGCCCGCAGCAGCTCCTCGTCGACGAGGTTAACTCGGGCGTTTTTGCCTTCGATGCCGCGGTACTGCGCCACGCGCTGAAGGAATTGAATTCCGATAACGCCCAGTGTGAGCTCTATATCACCGATGTGTTGGAGATCGCGCGCAAAGAGGGGCACAAAGTGGGCGCCTACACTGCTAAGGATCCAGCCGAGCTGGCAGGAGTCAACGACAGAGCTCAACTCGCTAGCGCAGGGCGCGAGCTCAACCGGCGCGTGGTGCATTCCGCGATGCTCGCCGGCGCCACCATCATCGATCCGGAGAGCACCTGGATTGATGTGACTGTCACCATCGCCTCCGATGTCACTATTTATCCTGGCACTCAATTGCTAGGTACCACCTCTATTGCTGAGGACGCCGAGGTCGGCCCGGATTCCACACTGACAAACATGCAGGTTGGTTCCGGAGCCAAAGTTGTGCGCACACACGGTTTTGACTCCGTCATCGGCACCAATGCCAACGTTGGACCTTTCACCTATATTCGCCCGCACACGCTGCTTGGGGAGGGAGCCAAGCTTGGCGGCTTCGTTGAGTCAAAGAACGCTCAGATCGGCCGCGGCTCCAAGGTTCCGCACCTGACCTACATTGGGGATGCCACGGTGGGCGAGGAATCCAACATCGGCGCCTCCTCCGTCTTTGTCAATTATGACGGGGTTAATAAGCATCACACTAATATCGGCAGCCACGTGCGTACCGGTTCTGACACAATGTTTATCGCTCCGGTCAACGTCGGTGATGGCGCGTATTCCGGGGCGGGTACAGTAATCAAAGACGATGTTCCCGCGGGAGCACTCGTGGTCTCCGGTGGAAAGCAGCGCAACATCGAGGGCTGGGTACAAAAGAAGCGTCCGGGCACTCCGGCGGCCGAGGCCGCTGCCCGCGAACAGGAAAACAAAGAGTAAGGGGCACATTCTCCCATGACTGGCAAGGTAACTGGCAGCAGCAAGAATATGAAGCTATTTTCCGGGCGTGCACACCCGAAATTGGCTCAGGCTGTAGCCAAGGAGCTCAAGACTGAATTGGTTCCCACCACCGCTCGTGACTTCGCCAACGGCGAAATCTTCATCCGCTTCGAGGAGTCGGTGCGTGGCGCCGACTGCTTCGTCATGCAGTCGCACACGCAGCCATTGAATAAGTGGCTGATGGAGCAGCTCATCATGATCGATGCGCTCAAGCGTGGTTCCGCCAAGCGCATTACCGCGATTTTGCCCTTCTATCCTTATGCCCGCCAGGATAAGAAGCACCGCGGCCGTGAGCCCATCTCCGCCCGCCTCGTTGCGGACCTCCTCTTGGCTGCTGGAGCCGATCGCATTGTTTCCGTCGATCTGCACACCGACCAGATCCAGGGCTTTTTCGATGGCCCAGTCGATCACATGCACGCCATGCCGATCCTGGTTGACTACATCAAGAACCACTACCCCATCCACAACCTCGCTGTCGTCTCCCCTGACGCCGGCCGCGTGAAGGTCGCGGAGAAGTGGGCACACGAGCTCGGCGGCGCGCCGCTGGCCTTCGTCCACAAGTCACGTTCCACCGAGGTAGCAAACCAGACCGTGTCTAACCGCGTCGTGGGCGAGGTAGAGGGCAAGGATTGCATCTTGCTCGATGACATGATTGATACCGGCGGAACCATCGCCGGCGCTGTCCGCGTCCTACGTGAGGCCGGTGCCAAGTCCGTCGTCATTGCTTGTACCCACGGCGTCTTCTCCGATCCGGCACGCGAGCGCTTGAGCGAGTGCGGCGCTAAGGAGATCATCACCACCGATACGCTGCCGCAGTCCACTGAGGGTTGGTCCAACCTGACGGTTCTCTCCATTGCGCCACTGCTGGCCCGTACCATCCACGAAATCTTCGAGAATGGTTCCGTGACCACGCTTTTCGAAACCGAGTAGCCAGCGCACCGCTGCACCAAATGAGGAAGTTACAGGCATTTTGGTTTCCTTATCTGGCGCATGCTACGCTATGGGGCGTCTCGGCGAGGGCAACCTGTGTATTATCAGCAGGAAACCGTTATCGACGCGATTATAGTTTGAGCACTGTGCTATCTAGCCTGCGATGACTCGTCCAAGACGTCCATCGGCAGGCTTTCGTCGTTTTTCTACCTCGTCGGCCGCCGCATCCCCGTAAAAGACTTTATTCAAGGAGAGTGCCTCATGGCAGAGCGCGAAATTATCAAGGCAGAAGTACGTAACGAGTTTGGCAAGGGCTTTGCCCGCCGCCTGCGCCAGCAAAAGCGCGTCCCCGGCGTGATCTACGGCAACAAGCAGGATCCTATGCACTTTTCCGTTGCCCTCCTCGAAATCCAGTCCCTCGTCCGTAACCACGGCGTCAACGCTGTTCTCGAGCTCGAGCTCGAGGGCGAGCAGCACCTGGCCATGGTCAAGCACGTTGACCAGAACGTCCTGACCTTCGACATCGACCACATCGACCTGCTGGCTATTAAGCGCGGCGAAAAGGTTGAGGTTGAGGTTCCCGTCACCATCGAGGGCGAGCCGGAGCCGGGCACCATGTACCTGCAGGACGCCAGCGAGATCCTGGTTGAGTCTGACGTACTGAGCATTCCAGAAGAGATTGTTCTGTCCATCGAGGGCCTTGGAGAGGGCACCGTAATCACCGCCGGCGAGCTGGTTATGCCGGAGGGCACCACCCTCGTTGCAGACCCCGAGACCGCCATCGTCTCCATCAACCTGCCTGAGGTTGATGAGGAGCTCGAGGAGGCCGCTGAGGCTGCTGAGGAAGGCGGCGCCGAGGCTGGTGCTGAGTCCTCCGCGGACGCAGCGGCCGAGGGCGAGGAGTAAAACTCTCCCCGCACTTCCTGTGCACACAGCACCCTTATTCTCCCTGACTCTATTGTCTGGGGCGAATAAGGGTGCTTCGCTGTTTTTGGCTTAAGCGCTAGCACCTCACCTAAGAGCCCCAAGCGTATTTCTATGTGTCACAATGAGAAACCGTGAACACCACCCCCCTGCTTATCGTGGGCCTTGGCAACCCCGGCCCCAAGTACGAGAACACTCGGCACAACATCGGTTTCCGCGTGCTGGAGGAACTAGCCGGCGAGTATAGCGCGCGCTTTTCCGTACACAAGAAAAGCAATACTGAGGTCGCTGAGGCACGCGAAGGCAACTCCAAGCTCATCTTGGCCAAGCCGCGCAGCTTCATGAACCTCAGCGGCGGCCCCGTTAAATCGCTGGCACAATACTTCGATGTGCCACCGGCGCGTATCGTGGTGGTCCACGACGAGCTGGAACTCGATTTTGCAGCCTTGCGTTTGCGTCTCGGCGGCGGGGACCACGGCCACAACGGGCTGCGCTCTTGCACATCCTCGCTGGGCACCAAGGAGTATCAGCGCTTGTCCATCGGCATTGGGCGTCCACCCGGGCGAATGGACCCAGCGGCTTTCGTGCTCAAACCGTGGAGCAAACGCGAGTCTGCAGAGATTCCGATTATCTGCGCCGATGCCGTAGACCTGCTGCGTGAGAACCTGGGATAGTCGTAGACTATCCCTCATGAAATTAGCCACCCTGCGCACTGCTTATGGAACAACCGCTATCCGCATCGATGCTCCGCGCGTCGGTGTGGAACTTGACTTCGATGATGTCGGAGCACTGCTGCGCAGCGAGGACTGGCGTAAATCAGCGCACATCTCGGGCGAGCCCCTCGTCTTCGACCCCGCAGATCTTGATGCGGTAGTGCCCACTCCAGGCAAGATCATCTGCGTTGGGCTCAACTATGCCAAGCATATTCGCGAGATGGGCCGCGATTTTCCTGAGTTCCCCACCCTGTTCATCAAGTTCCCGGAGGCCCTCACCGGCCCCTATGACGATATTTTCATTCCTGACTACGCCACTTCGCAGCTGGACTACGAGGGCGAACTGGCCGTAGTAATTGGGCAACGTGCTCATCAGGTCACTCGCGCCGATGCACTCGAGTATGTGGCCGGCTATGCCATCATGAATGATTACACGTTGCGGGATTTTCAGCGCCGTACCTCGCAATTCCATGCAGGCAAGTCCTTCTACAAGACTGCGGGATTCGGCCCCTGGCTTACAACGGCGGACGAGTGGTCACCCGGTTCCCATGCCAAGCTGACGACGACCGTTGACGGTCAGGTACGCCAAAGCGACGATACTGACGATCTCATCTTCTCCGTGGCCGAGCTCATCGAATTCTGCTCCCATATCTATCCGCTTAACCCCGGAGACGTGATCGTCACCGGTACCCCCGAAGGAGTGGGCTTTGCGCGTGACCCGCAGGCCTTCATCCACGACGGCCAGAGTGTCGACATCGACATCGAGGGATTGGGGCATATTTCTAATACAACGCACTTCGGCGCTGCCCCTGAAACCTGTGGCGAGGATTGCTCCTGCCACAGCTAAGGGTGTGGCAAAGTAACTGCCTGGGCGCGGGCAGGGGTGAGAAGATGGGGGTGCCGGTTTCTGCGGGAACGAAGAAATTATGGCTCAATGGTTGCTATCCCAAAAGCACTTTTCCTCGACGACTTCATGGAGGTAAACGAAATGAAGTACAACCGTGTCCTCGCCGGAACCTGCACCGTAGCTTTCGCCACCGTACTCGCAGCCTGTGGGTCCAATTCCGCCTCACAGCCAGAAAGCCCCACGGGAGATACTGTCACTGTCACAGAGAGCCCGCGGGAAGAATCCCCAGCTCCGGACGCAGCCGGGGCTGAAATCTCCGCGGATGAGGCATTCGCCATTGCCTTCGCCGACTCTGGCGTGGCCGCGGATGCCGCGCGTGATCGCGAGGCGGAGCTGGACACCGATGATGGGCGCAGAATCTGGGAACTTGAGTTCAGCGCCAATGGAATGGACTACGACTACGATATCGATGCTGTGAGCAAGGAGATTGTCCACGTCGACAACGACCGCGACAACCATTAGCCGCAGCGCCGCTCGCTCTCTTCGCCGCAACTGTTGGTGGTGTGCTTCGTAGATCTCAGCTCTATCCGCACATGGCGGGAGTCCAAGCTACTAGGATCGATAGAATGAGTAAACAGAAATCTAAGTCGACATCAGCAGCGACGAAGCCCGCCAAGTTGGATAAAGAGGCCTATGAGAAGGAACTCGTACGCCTTCAGGCCGAGCTCGTCGAAATGCAGCAGTGGGTCGTGGAAACCGGGGCCCGCGTGGTGGTCATCATGGAGGGCCGTGACGCCGCCGGTAAGGGTTCCGCCATCAAGCGCATCACCCAGTACCTCAACCCGCGTACCTGCCGCATTGAGGCACTTCCTGCCCCGAACTCCCGTGAGCAGGGACAGTGGTACTTCCAACGCTACGTCGAAAAGCTGCCCACCAAAGGCGAGATCGTCATCTTTGACCGCTCCTGGTACAACCGCGCCGGCGTCGAGCGCGTGATGGGTTTTTGCACCGACCAAGAATACGTGCAATTTCTCCACCAAGCCCCTGTCTTCGAGCGCATGCTTGCTGAGGACGGAATCATGCTGCGCAAATACTGGTTCTCTGTCTCGGATGAGGAGCAGATTGCTCGTTTCAAGTCACGCCGCAACGATCCGCTGCGTCGTTGGAAGCTCTCCCCCATGGACTTGCAGTCCATCACCCGCTGGGAGGACTACTCGCGCGCGAAGGATGAGATGTTCATTCATACCGATACCCCGAGCGCACCGTGGTACACCGTCGAGTCCGAGGACAAGAAGCGCTCTCGTATCAACGTGATTTCTCATCTGCTCTCCACCATCCCCTATGAGAAGATTCAGCGTAAACTGCCCGAAATCCCCGCGCGCCCAGCCTCCGAAAAGCCTTATGAGCGCCCGCCGCGCGATGAGTTCCGCTACGTGCCGGATGTCGCCTCCGGACTGGAGAAATCCAAGGTGAAAGAGGCAAAGAAAGAGAAGAAGAACAAAGAAGAAAAGTAAAGAGTTGAAGTAGAGCCTGATGAAAATCAGACCTCTCGGCGCTAGGATTCCCCCAGAACTAGCGCCAACAAAGTAGCTCTTCCGGTTGTAGAGTGCATTGGTTTTGTTGGTCAGCACCGAGCCCGATCCTTCAGGATAGGTCGGATGGCTTTGCTATTGCACTGCCAAGTTCTGGCTAGGTGGCGTGCCTGTGGATAACCGCCCCGGGCTTGGTGGGTTATCCACAGTTT
>NZ_DGRD01000021.1:0-178 GCF_002390965.1 Corynebacterium sp. UBA4397 | reverse complement strand
GAGCAGGTTACTGCGGTAGCCAAGCGCCGGCTGCGCGAGTTACGTGCCCCCCGCAAGTATTGCGAGCGCGCGATGCTGCGCCAGCATGCCAACGGTCTGGCCACCTTGACTGTGACGGGTAATGGGTTAGATATGGCGGATGCCTTCCGAACCATCGACCACAAGCATCCGGGTAAGA
>NZ_DGRD01000037.1:0-16869 GCF_002390965.1 Corynebacterium sp. UBA4397 | reverse complement strand
CAAATCCCCAGCACAAACCACATAAAGCGCTCTTGTGTATGCCAAGGGTCTGCAGTCAGGTGCCAAACCTAGTGATAGCAGGCCAATGGCCCATCCGGCCCCTCAATGACAGTGATGGGCGTATTGAAGATGGGAGTGAGCACCTCATCGCGCATGATCTCCTCTACCCCGCCGAAGGCAACGATGGAACCATCTTTTACTGCGCAGACATAATCCGCGTATCTCGCAGCAAAGTTGATGTCGTGCAAAACCACGATGATGGTGCGCCCGAACTCGCGTGCGGCACGCTGCAAGTGCTTCATCATCTCCACCGAGTGGGCGATGTCCAGGTTGTTTAGTGGTTCGTCGAGAAGCACGTAGTCAGTCTCCTGGCACAGCACCATAGCTACATAGGCGCGCTGGCGCTGTCCCCCTGAGAGCTCGTCGAGGTACCGGTTTTCGAGCTGATCAAGGTGCAGGAAGTTGATGTACTTGGACACTATCTCCTCGTCGGCCTCACTTAGCCGGCCCTGCGAGTAGGGGAAGCGCCCAAAACCTACGAGTTGACGCACCGTTAGCTTGGTAATGAAGTGGTTTTCCTGTCGCAGGATGGAGAGCACGCGGGCCAATTCCTTCGACTTGGTCGTCGTGACGTCACTGCCCCCGACCTCGATCGTGCCACTGTCCATGGCTAGGAGGCGACCAACCATGGTCAAAAGCGTCGATTTTCCGGCACCGTTGGGACCGATAAGTGCGGTGATGCCGCCAGCGGGAATCTCTAGGCTTACCGGCCCAATGTCAGTCTCACTAGAATACTGCTTGCGGACTTCGGATAGCTTGATCACAGGCGTCCCTTTCTCAAGATTACGAACAGGAATACTGAGCCGCCCACGAGCTCAATGATGATGGAGACCACACCTTGGGCGTAGAAGACGTGTTGCATGAGGAAGTATGCTGCGGTCAATACAGCAAAAGCCGTAGCTACCGCCATGGGAAAGAGGTAGCGGTGGTCGTAAGTATCGGAGAATTGATAAGCCAAGGTCGCTACCAAGAAACCTAAGAAAGTCATCGGCCCCACCAAGGCGGTGGTAATGGCCATGAGTATGGAAACCAGCACAAGGGTGAAAATGGCATTGAACTTGTGATTGACGCCCAAGTTGGTGGCGGTATCGCGGCCCAAAGAAATCACGTTGAGGCGCCGAGAGTTGAGGTACAGACCCAACGCGGCCACCAACATGAGCGGAATGGCGATGGGATAGTACTCCGACTCGGCGTTGTTCACGGAACCGAAAAGGCGCGCTGTGAGCACGTCAAACTCCGAGGGGGTGAGCATGCGCTGCATGAATGTGGCCAGCGAGCCGAGCCCGCCGCCAATGACCACGCCGACCAAGAGCATCGCGTGCATGTTATTGCGATTGCTCGTCAGCAGCCACGAGTAGAGGATGAGGGAGAGCAAAATCATCAATGCCATCTGCAACAAGAATCCGTTGAGATTGCGTGCAGTATTGAGCCCGGCGGCGCCGAGGAAAAAGATCGTGGCGGTATTGATAGCCACATAAAGGGACTCAAAGCCCATGATTGACGGAGTTAGAATCCGGTTATTGGTCACCGTTTGAAAAGCCACGGTGGCCGTGGCCTGACAGATTGCGACGACGGCCATAGCAATGACGGCATCGGCGCGGCGCTGGGCAATGAGCCAAAATTTGCGGGTGCCAAACTCCATCGGGTTGCCATAGGCCAAGAGTCCAAAGGCAAATAGCGCACCAGCGGCCAACAAGATGCCGAGAATAACCCAGTACTTTCGCACTGCCTTCCGCGATTGGAAGGAACCAACATTACTACTTGCGTTCACGGGTCGACCTCACGATCAGGAAGACGAATACGACGGCACCGATGACCCCGAGGATCACCGAGACGGGCATTTCAAAAGGCGCAATGATGGTGCGACCGATGAGGTCACAGACCGTTACGGTGGCAATACCGAGTAGGCACACCCACGGGAGGTTCGAACGCAAGTCATCGCCGCGGAACATGCTCACCACGTTGGGAACGATAAGCCCCAAGAAGGGCAGTGCTCCGACAACAACGGTGACAACACCGGTGGCGACGGCAATCAACCCAGTTCCGATGAGGATGAGGCGGTTGTAATTGAGCCCTACGTTGGTCGCAATGTCCTCCCCCAGGCCCGCAACAGTGAGTTTGTCAGCGAAGTAGAAAACCGCGACGAGTACCACCACAACGACCCACAGCACCTCGTATTGGCCCTCGTAGACGGAGGTAAAAGAGCCCATGAACCAAATGCCCAGCTGTTGAAGCATGTCGGTGGCTAAAGCGAAGTAGGAGGACACGGCGCTGACGACAGATCCCAGCATGATTCCGATGATGGGCACGATGAGGGAAGAACGCAGCTTTACGCGCCTCAAGAAAGCAAAAAAGACCATCGTGCCCACAAAGGAGAAGATCACCGCGACGATCATTCTTCCCAGAATGCTCGACTGGGGCAAGAACACCAGAGAAACCAACAGGCCTAGACCGGCCCATTCCGTGGTTCCAGTCGTAGTGGGTTCGACGAATCTGTTCTGGGTGAGCAGCTGCATCACCAGGCCGCTCATCGCCATTGCCGCGCCGGCCAGCATCAACGCGATGGTGCGGGGAACGCGGGTGGTATTAAACATTTCCGCGCCATCATCGTGCCCGAAGATGTCATATTCCCCCACCATAAGGGAGATTGCCATCAACGCGATGACCCCTGCTATTCCCAGCAGGAGCTTCCAATCAAAAAGCCGCGCCCGCGTGGGTGTGCGCGTGGGTGTGCTTGTCATTTCTTTCATTGCTTTAGGCTTTGTCGCTTTCTGCGTTACTCACACCAAAACCGGAGAGCTCCCCGAAGAGAGCTTTCCGGTTAAGAGAATTGGTGAGTTGAAGTCTCGCGCATGTTACTGAGGATCCTTATTTCTGGGCCTCGAAGGCATCAGCCATGGCGTTGAGAATCTCGGTGTACGTGATGATGCTTTCATTGGTGTAGGTATCGGCCGGGGCGACGTAGACCTGACCTTCCTTGACAGCGGTGACATTTTGCAGCGCCGCGTTGTTCTTCACCAGGTCTCCGCCAGGGGTGTAGCCGTCTTCCTCGGAGGCGACGGCGCCGTCACGGTCCATGACGAGGATCCAGTCCGGGTTGGATTCTGCGATGGCCTCGACGGAAATGTCATCGCCCTCGTGGTCTTCGGAGCTGTTGGCAACCTCAAGCGCAGGGGTCATCCCAATGAGATCGAAGAGCGGACCGTAGGTACGGCCAATGCCTGGGGCGATGTAGCCGATTTCTCCGCCGGAGGTGTTGACGGCCATGACCTTCTTGGAAGGGTCATAGGCTTTCTTGGCGCGCTCAACTGCGGCATCAAATTCGGCGATGAGTGCCTCGGCGTCGGCCTCGTGCTCGAATACCTCGCCGAGAGCGGTGGCATGGCGCTTGAGCTCGGAGGAAAAGTCCTTGTCATCGCGCGGCTCAAAATCGAGGACGGGAACTCCGTCCAAAAGCTTCTCAATGTCTTCTTGGTGCTGCTCGAAGCGCTGACCATTCCAGACCAGATCTGGGTCGGTGGCGACCAAAGCCTCTAGATCCGGCTCGCGGTGGTTGCCCAAGTCTACCTCGACGTCGGCGTAGCGGTCACGCAAAGAGGCGGGGATGATCTTCTTCGGAGCGGCGACGATATTGACATCCCAGTCTGAGAGGATTTCGAAAGCGCGGTTATCCGTGACTGCAGCGCGCTCGACCGGAAGGGTTACGGTCTTTTCGCCGAAGTTGTCTTCGATCTTCAGCTCACCGGCTGCAGCGGTGGCGGTGGAATCTCCAGCGGCGGCAGAGGAAGCACTCGATGAGGTTCCTTCCCCTTCCGAGTTAGAGCAGGCGGAGAGCAGGAGTGCTGCTGCCGCCACGGAGGCAATTAGAGAACGACGAATCTTGTGGACCATATTTTCCTTTGTAGACGTTTCAGATTGAGCGAGTACTCACTTAACTTAACTGAACCAACCCTAAGTACTCAACAATATGCAACGTTCTTGTGTCCTAATTGCTTGTTGTCCCTGCGCAGAGGAACAGGGGCGGGTGCCCCCACGGCACCACGCCCCTGTATCTGGAGCGACGAAATATTCGGTTCTACTCCCCCAAAAGCTCCTGCACGGAAACTGGACCTTGTGCGTCAAACTCCGCCTGCGCCAAGGCGCGGAATTGTGGATCCGCTAGGAAGTCAATAGCGACTTGCGCGAGTCCCGCCGCGGAATCGACCGCCGCGCTCACGGCTGCCGGGGTCTGCGCCCACTCGGCGAAGGCCTCCGTATGCAAGGCGACGTCGGAAGGCGAGACCTTGACCATAGGATGAATTCCTGGAACCAAGTGCGAAACGTTTCCGAAGTCGGTGGAGGCGGCCACGGTATCGGGCACGGTTCCGGCAGGCAAGGCCGTCCTTCCGCGCAGGGCCTGCGCCCTAGTCCACCGCTCGACCATAATCTCGTTATTACGCACAGGCAAGGTCATGGGGTGCTCGTCCCATTCGACCTCCACCTCCACCCCAGCCATGACGGCAGCGGCTCGCACGATATCGTCGACGCGGCGCGAGAGATCCATGAGGGTATCCGTTCCCAAGGATCTAGCAAAGATGTGCATGTGCGCCTCGCGGGGAATGATCGAAGGCCGGTCGCCGCCGTTCATGATCGCGTGAACGCGGTCACTAGGCGGCATCTGCTGGCGCATAAGCCCTATGCCCTGATAGGCCAAAGAGGCTGCGTCCAGCGCGTTCCGTCCCATGAAAGGCTGGCTGCTCGCATGGGCCGCGACGCCGCGGTAGGTCACCTGCACGCTGCGCCTACCCACCCAGGCTTGGGAGCCGATGTCGTAGCCGAAGCCATGGATCATAACAGCGGCATCCACTCCCTTCAGGCTGCCACCGCGAATCATGTATTCCTTGCCGGAGTGCCCTTCCTCAGCAGGGGTGCCCTGGATCAGGATGCGCCCTTCCACCCCACCCAAGCTCGAAATAGCCTGCGTGGCCGCCAAGAATCCACCCACTCCGGCGGCCGCGATGACGTTGTGCCCGCAGGCATGGCCGATGTTGGGCAGAGCATCGTACTCCGCCATGATGGCGACCGTGGGGTGGACCACCGGGTCGTAGCCGGGGCTTGTCCACTCGGCCTCGAAGGCGGTGGGAACCCCATAAACGCCACGCTCAACGGGGAAGCCGCGTTCAGAGGCGATGCCGCTGAGCAGAGCCATCGAGCGGTGCTCCTCGAAAGCGGTCTCAGGATGATCATGCAAGTCGCGCACGATCATCTCCGCTAGGGGCTGGTTGGCATCCGCGCTTGCCGACGCCTCCTCCCACAAGGCCTGCTGCCCAGGATAGGACTCACGGTCATCGACCGCGGCCTCCTCGTGCGCTGCGGCCACCTTGGCCAAGATGGACTGCTCCATCGCGTCTAGGTACGCGGTAGAAGGCTTATTAACCGGCGTTGAAGCTTCGAAACTGTTGTTCTGACTCACTATTCTTATCCTTCAATCATAATTCCGTTGCCGGGGCCGAGCGGAAGATCGGCGTAGAACCACACCGCCAGGACAAGAGTCCACGCGATAAAGAAGGGAATAACGAAAGGAATCAGCCGCGAAATCAGCGTTCCAAGGCCCGCCTTTGGTTCATAGCGCTGCAGGAATCCCAACATAACAATCATGTACGGATTAAGCGGGGTGATGATCTGGGTAGCAGAGTCACCTACGCGGAACGCGCCCTGCACGAAGGCCGGCTCATAGCCAAGAAGAGCAAACATGGGCACGAACACCGCGGCCATGAGCGTCCACATCGAGGAACCAGAGATGATAAGCAAGTTGAGCAGCGAAGCCAGGACGATGAAGGCAAAGATGGCCGGGAAACCGGTCAAACCAATCGACTCGAGGAAGGCCGCGCCCTTGACTGCGGTGAAAGCACCGATGCCGGTCCAGGCAAACAACGCCACGAACTGACCCAAGATGAAGGCCAAGATGAGGAAGCTCATCATGTCCTTGAGTGCGCCGATCATCATATTGACCACATCGCCGATGCCCTTGACCGTACCCACAACTCGGCCGTAGACCACGCCGAATACTAGGAAGAACAAGAACACCAAGAATACGATGGAGCTCATCAGCGGAGACTTAGGCAAGAAACCACCGGTCTCGTTGCGCCAGGGCGAGCCTGGAACCAGGATGGCTGCGATGACTATGGCTGCCACAATGATCGTGGCGATACCGGTCCAGACAAGGCCCTTCTTTTCGATGGGCTTGAGCTCAGCGGTGATTTCCTCGCCATCCTCGTTCCGATCGCCGCGCTCGGCGGCGTCCTCTGCATCGACATGCTCCTCAGTGGGGATGTTCTGCTTCCACATGCGTGGCTCAACCACGTGGGCGATGATGAAGCCGGCCAAGATGCCGAGGACGATGGAAGAAGTAACGTTGAAGAAGTAGTTCGACATCGCGTTGACGTCACTGAAGTGGACACCGGGGAGGGTCTCCATGACAGCACCGGTGATACCGGCGAACAAGGCATCCAGCGAGGTGGGAACCATTGCGGTGGAGTATCCGGCACCCACGGCAGCAAAGCCACCGATGAGCCCGGCCACGGGGTGGCGGCCAGCCGCCTTGAACACCATGGCCGCCAGGGGCGGGACGATGACGAACGCGGCGTCGGCCATGATCGAGGCGGTAACGCCGATGATGCCAACCGCATAAGGCAGGACCCAGCCCTTTGCGGAGCCGAAAAGCCTACGAATGAGCGCAGAGAGCATTCCCGAGCGCTCTGCCACACCAACTGCCAACATGATGGGCAGAACGGTGGCCAGCGGCGGGAAGTTGATGTAGTTCGCGCCCATCGTGGTGGTAAACCACGTCAGGCCCTCGCCGGTAAACAGGCCCTTGACGGCCTGTTCCTCGTCGGTGCCGGGAATCACAACGGTGACGCTATTCCAAGCAAGAATGGATGAAATAACGCCCGTGAGGACGAACAAGAACAAGAATATTGTGAAAGGCTGCGGAAGTTTGTTTCCCAGGTATTCAACCCCGGACAGGAACCTATCTATGGCCCCCGTTTTGCTCCCCCCAGAGCCAGAGTCCTTCTCTTGGACGTATTCTTGCTTCTTGGGGTTTTCTTCTTTTAACTCCACGGCGCCTCCTTCGGCTTCGCACGGATTCTTGTTCGAATTGAGAAATGCTTTTCATAACCCTACATTAATGTAACGGGCATCACAGAAGTGCAGGTAGTGTTGTTAAACATTTCCTTTTCTATAGGTCGACAGTTAATATTGTCGCGGTACAAGCAAACCACGAAAGGCGCGAAGGATCCACTCTCCCATGGATATACAGGCAGAAAATTTGGAACTTCTCCGAGGTCTCATACGCAATAGATGTGTCAACGACGGCACCCCCGGAAGTGGTCACGAGGTACGCAACGCAGACCTTCTCGAGGAATATTTCCAAGGCTCCGGGGCCCAAGTCCAGCGCTTCGAGCCGCTCCCCGGAAGAGTTTCCATAGCCTTCGCCGTCCCCGGTTCAGACCCCAGCGCCGAACCCTTGACCCTGCTCGGACACATCGACGTGGTGCCCGTCGACGAGGACAAGTGGATCCATGAACCCTTCGGGGCCGAAATAGTCGACGGCGTGCTCTACGGGCGCGGCGCCCTAGACATGCTCTTCATCACCGCCGCCCAGGCCACCGCCGTGCGCGAGATTGCCATCCAGGCCCAGCAAGGCAACCCTCCCCGCGGGACCGTCACTTTCGTCGCCTTGGCAGATGAGGAAAACGGCGGCGGCCTCGGCGCGCGCTGGATCGCAGAGAACCACCCCGAAGCCTTCTCCTGGAAGAACTGCCTCTCCGAGATGGGCGGATCCCACCTGCCCGTGCGCGATGGAAGTGACGCGCTGGTTATCAACGTCGGCGAGAAAGGAGTTTTCCAAAGGCGCCTACACGCCAGCGGCGATACGGGACACGGATCGATGCCTTATAAAAAGCACTCCTCAATCCTCGCCCTCGCGGACGCGGCCCAGCGCATAGGATCTTTCGAACCTCCAGCTGCTTTCGACCACATGTGGGCCCGCTTTGTCGAGGCCTTTCACTTCGATCCCGCAACAACCGCAGCGCTAGTAGCTGATGCCGCCGATGATGAGGCCTATGAGACCTTTGGCGATCTCACCACCTTCGCGCTGTCTTTCAGCCATAACAGCATTGCTTTAACAGGCCTGCGCGCTGGAAGCTCCGTCAACGTCATCCCCTCGCACGCCTATCTCAACCTGGACATCAGGGCCCTACCTGGTGACACCGCCGACAGCGTCGACGCTATGATTCGCGCAGCCCTAGGGGATCTCTCCGACACTATCGAAATTGAGCGCCTTACCCACGAGCCGCCCTCCACTTCCCCGGCGGAAGGTCCACTATGGGAGGCAATGGTAGACACCTACGGCGAGTTCTTCCCCCAGGCATCCGTCATCCCGGTCTACGCTGCCGGCGGCTCCGACCTTCGCTTCGGCCGCCGGATGGGCGGAATTGGCTATGGCTTCTCACTCCACGCGCGCGGACGCTTCTTGGCCGAAGTCAACGAAGAACTACACAGCCACGACGAGTGCATCCACTTGGAAGACGTCGACCTCACGCTCGCCGCCTACCGCGGGGTGTGCAAGAGGTTTGTCTACTAATTATGCCTTCACCGAGCACCCTCCACCCAACCCAGTATTAATCAGGTACCTGTTGACATAGTTCGGTACCTGTGTATTATTAAGAAAGTCAGGCACCTACACAACTCAAAGGAGAACTCATGACTGACGCAAACAACACCTCTAACCCCGACTTCACTGGCGATGACGCCGACCTGTCGGCACAGATCGGACAACTCTTCGTTCTGCTGCGCATAGCTGACCGAGTACAACGGCGCGAACACGGCGGGCGCGGCCGCCACGGAGGCTTCCGCGGGGAAATCCGCTCCGGTCAAGGCCGTGTGCTGCAAATCCTCGCTCTGCAATCCCCACTGACGCAAAAGAGCCTTGCCTACATGCTGGGCGTCCGCCCTCAGTCTCTGAGCGAACTGGTCTCAAAGCTCGAGGCCAACGGCCTGGTCACCCGCCGCCGCGATGATGCCGACAGGCGTTCCTTCCTCATCGAGCTCACCGAGGCCGGACGCGAAGCTGCGGCCGAAATAGACTCACTATCCATGGAAGATCCTTTCGACGTACTCTCCGTCGAAGAACGCCAAACGTATGCAGACCTCACCGCGAAAGTAATCTCCTCGCTGGAGGAGCAGTTCCCGGAAATCCGCGAACGTGCCGATTCTTGGCACCGCGGCGGACCCGGCTTTGGGCGCGGACCTCACGAAGGGCTACATGGACAGCGCCACGAAGGCCCTCATGGCAGGCGTCGGCGTGGTCATCACGGTGGACCCCACGATGAAGGACGCCCGGATGATGTATTCTTCCGCGAATATCTTGCCCTAGAATCCCAGCGCAAGAAGCTGCGTGGATACTTCGGGAAGGCCCGCCGCGGGTTCCGCGGATTCGATCCCTTCGAGGACTTCGGGTGGGGGCGCGGGCCCCACGCAGCCTAGGCAAAACCTCGGCCAAGCAGAACCTTTGAGCACACCCCAGGCCTGCGCCTAGTCATTAGCGCCACCGCCAAATTCAGCCTGAGGGAAAGGCGCGACGAGCCGATAGTCACGTTGTGGATCGACGAGCCGCGAGGAGAGGCTCGAGTTCAACTCTTGGATCCATGCCTGCAAAGGCCCAAATGTTTTTCTGCGTCAACGCATCCTCTGGGCACTCAGGTTCAATGGGCGTCGAGCTCCCCAGCATCGACAAAGAACTCAATGAACGCTTCTTTCATCGCCGAATCGACTACTGCGTGGGTCTCGACTAGATCATCAAGGAGGATGTCCAGCACTCGGTCTTCGATGGGGATGCGGCCAAATACGGCCGGCGGTTTAGCTGTCACGGCAATGAGCTGAGCGAGTGCTAAAGGGTCAGTCTCCGACATGTATCTTCCTCAACTCTCTCGTTGGTTCTATAAGCATGAACAGGGCAGTCAGTTAACATCGGTGACTGGCGCGTTAACCGTTTCGCCGAGGTGGAGACTCTCAACACCCCACCACGGCACGAGCACGGCAATGGTATATCGAGCTGAGCTAACATCTCTTATTCACCCGGTACTGCTGGCAATCATCGCGGTCACGGACCATGATGCCCTTCTCACGGAGTTCCTCCAGGGCGGCCTCGGCGGCACCGGGATGCTTATCAGCCAATGCCCTCCTCCGAGTGCGCAACAGATCCTCGAGGTCGCCGTCCAACCGTCCGTCACCGTCGACCCAAGTAGTGAATTCCGAATCGAAAGGGTCAGCCTCGGCGAGCGGCGGGTAGCCACACCTCTCCAGTGCACCCCTGAGTCCGGGGATCAAGTCTTTGTCCAGCGGGCCCCGAAATAGCTCACAGCCGTCGTCATCGATGAGGACCAGAGAACCCTGTTCCGCGACGACGTAGGCGATCCGATCTTTGGCGATGAAGAGGTGAGAGTCTTTCTTATGAACGGTGAACCCATCCCCCCCGACGTCAATGGTTCCGGCATCCCGAATCCAGCTGGACGCGATGAGAAAACCAGCTACCGCGCCGATGATCGTGAGCACGGGGATGGCCAAGGCGAGGGGCAGCTCGGCAGCAAGACGCAACGGCCCTGGCGCATCACCGATGAGGCTTAAGAGCCAGGAAACGACGGGGCCTACGATGAACGAGGAGATTAAGCCAATCAGCGCCCCACCTGCGGTGAACACTGTGAGGTATCTGGAAGATATGCCAACCGTGATGGTATTGCTCGTGGATTCGCTCATGCCGCTGCACCCTTGAGATAGCCCAGAACAGTTCTTCGCACCTCGGAAGATGGATCGTGTCCCGGTTCCGCATTGAGATAACAGGCATCGACGATGCACAGTAGCCAACCAGCGGTATGTTCAGGGTCCAGCGTCTTGTCTATCTGACCGGCATCAATAGCCTTCCTAACTAACCCAGCCAGACCTATTTTCTGGGTGGTTGAGGCATTTTCTGACACTGCGATGAGTTCTGGATCATGCCCCATGCGCCGCAATGACTCGACGAGCATGCCCGCAGCGTAGGGGTAGGCGGCGTCGGCGGCGAGAGTTTCGACAATCTCAAGTATCGATGTGAGGGGGTCAGCGGTGTCCTGGTGCTGCGCGATCAACTTTTCTGCTCTGGGGACGTCATCCTCGAAGGGCGCACGAAACAGGGAGGCCTTGTCCGGGAAGTAATAGAAGATGCTCGCCGGGCTGGTACCAACCTCTTTGGCAACCTGGGTGACACTGGTGTTTTCGTATCCGTGGGAGGCGAACAAGCGAGCTGCTGCCTCGGCGATCTCTGCCTTCTTTTGAGCAACCTTTTCTGGGTCAACCTTTCTGGCCATTAGGAACTCCATCCATCATTAATTGACTGACTAGTCAAACAATACCATTAGTCCCGAAAAGGTGAAAGCCACTCCCGAGATACTGGGGGACTAAGGGGCATGCAAATACCCCCTGAACAAGTGCTGTTCAGGGGGCCTAACGGTGGAGCTGCCGGGAACTCACCCCGATGGTGCCATTCTTGCTGCTCAACACCCCTCTGAAAGACCCACCCCCGCAACCATTCCCGTAACTTTCCCGTAAGCGTCCAATCTCCCCCTGTTAAGCCAGGAGGGCCGGATGCCGATCGCCATGGCGCAGGTGGCCCTATGAGCCCAATCAAGCGCGCTCTTCTCGGTACCGAAGAGCACTCTCCTTTATTACCCCGACTATACGGGCACAATCTCCTCGGGCATCTCGTGGCAGGATGCCAAACCCCGTAACCCTCACGGTTGTCGGCCTTGGCAGTGTTGAGCCCGACGCGATAAACACCCACGCAGGAAGTGTCACCCACATTCCCCGGCGCGCCGGGCGGGCGACTAAGGTCATTGCCACAACAACCTACGAGGTGTAGGTGGTCGCGGGGTGTCGTACCGGCGGCGGAGGAAGTAGTGGGTTTCCTGCCTGGTCCGGCCTGTGACTGGTGCAGGCTTTCTGAAAGGACCTCTCAAGGTGAATGTTCGACGCTCGCTGGCGGCTCTTGCCGGCGTTACCCTCCTGGCTCTTGCTGGGTGTGCCAGTGGCAACGATCTCGGGGACGAGGCACCGACCAGTGAGTCCTCGGCCTCCTCGACAACGAGCATCCCCTCGTCCTCCTCCCAGGCCCCCTCGATCAGCGAGACCAGCTCAGAGGAGACCCCGGAGGCCGAGCAGACACGAGAGCCTGTCTCGGTGCCGGCAGAGCCAGCAGCCCCACCCATCCAGCCAGCCTCGCCCACAGCGACCTACATGAACCCCGGTGAGCAGTACGGCGAGGTCTGCTACTCCGGGACCCCGGACCAATGGCCCAACTTCGTCAACCCCGCCACCGGATGCGGCGCTGTCCTCAACCCGAACTACGTGGAACCTGCTGCCGAGCCCTACATCGTCGAGTGTCTCTTCGGCACCCCCGGGCCGACCTTGATGTCGGACGGGACCACCCAGTACACCGACTACTGCTATCAACAGGGGACCTCCTACCCCGGGTATGTCGATGAAGGGACCATCACCGATCGCTTCTGGGCTTGCATGGAGGCCGGCGGCACCGCGGAGACCTGCCGCCAGTAGACGAGGCCGCAGGGGTACCGATGCGGCCACAGGACCCTGATCAGGGGATAGACCCGATGCTGAGGGCGGTCGTCTCTTAGATGCTGGGAGCGTCCGGAGTGCGTCCAGCATGGAAAAGGGTGTACTCGATGACGTCGGTGGGAAGGTCCGGCCGCCACTGTTCGTGGAGTTGCTCCACCAGGTCGAGGTAGTCGGAGTATTCGGCGGTGCTCCATCCATCGGTCTTCTTCCATTGGAGCGCCATGGCCACCCGCCGATCAAGGATGAGGGGATGTCGGGTATCCACCGGTGTGGGCCGTCCAGCCGCGAAGTAGAGCAACTTGGTGAAAAAGGCCGGCCCCAACCCCTTGATCTTGGCTGGCCCCGAATGGCCGAACATCGCGTACCCCTCGACCCCAGACCCAGAAGAAGCGAACCTCAATCCCTCCAGGAGCTTCTCAGGCGCGCCGGGCTCGTGAAGCGGACGGACACTCCGGGAAGTCTGCAGAGCGCTGGTACCAGCCCCCCAGGAGCACACAGCGACGTAGAAGCTCACGGCGTCCTCTTCCGTCTCCACGGATTCCCCGAGCTCGAACAGCCTCTGGCGGGACACCGAAAGAGCCGACTCCTCCCTCTCCAAGAACCAAGGAAGAGAAAGTCCCTCCGGCCATCGCTTTGTCCAGCGTTCAGGATAGAAGATCTCTGTCTGCCCCCATACGGTGTCCGTGGAGACAGCCTCCTCCGGTGACCCCAGAACAGCCAGGGCAACCGAGAGGTTTTCCGGGGATACCGCCATGACGCTTCCTTCGTAGATAGGACCCACCACGTGTGGGGGTCGGACATCTTCAGTCTAGCTGTGGACATCAGTAGTCACCATCTGTTTCCTACCGCACCTGCTTTTCTCCGCGCTGGGACTCCTCCAGGTGTCTACAGGGGGTTTGACGCCTCACACCATGTGTCTCAAGACGCTTAGCCAGTGTCCTCGTCTCTGAGGCGCTCAAAGAGTCCGAACTCCATGACCATCTCCACCAGCTTTAGGGTCGTCATCTCCCGGGCGGCCTTGAGGACCTCATTGGAGGATTCCTCGTGCTGCCACAGCGCGTCTTCCAGGATGACCTGCAACTGCGGGGAGCTGGCGAAATCGATCTTGGAGTTGTTCTTGGCCTGCACCTCCAACTCCGGGTGGTCGGCGGCTTCAGCCAGGAGGGTCTGGATGAAGCTGACCTTGTACTCGTCCTTGGCCTCCAGGTCGCCGAAGTACTTGTTGACCTTCTCGATCAACTCCGCCTTCCTGGCATGCTCCGATTCCCTCGCCTTCGCCAGGCCGGCCTCAGTCATGCCGTGGAGACCTGGGGCGTCACCGTCGGTGGTGGCAAGTCCGAGGTCGTCTTCTTCCCGGATCTTCTCCAACCGGAAGTGGGTGAGCACCACATCCGAGACATCCACCGGCTCAGGCTTTTCGGCATCTGCGGTGAACTCGCGTAGCAGCTTGGCCAGGAGGTCGGCGAAAACGGACATCTTCTCATAGCGGGGGTCTCCGAAGTGGAGGATCTGGCTGAAAAACGAGTAGGCCTTGACGCACTGGGACAGCACCGCCTTGAAGTCGAGCAGCTCCTCCCGTCGCTCCTCATCCTGCGCGAGGACCGCCTGGTGCCAGGCGTTTTCGAACCTCTCCACGGCAGGTGCCAGGTGAGCTGAGAACTGGGCGTGCTTGCGGGCCATGGTGGTCGGTCTCGCCGACCAGTCGGCCCACACCTGATCCACCTCGGACCAGGTGAAGATGTGCTGGGCCTCCAACTTGGCGATCAGATCAGCAACCAGGTCCGGGTCGGACTCGGTTTCGATATGGGCGGCCTCGTAGAAGGTCTTGAACGACTCGAGGATCCGCTCAGCGTCGTTGACGAAGTCGAGGACATAGGTGTCGGTCTTGCCCGGTGCCCGGCGGTTGAGCCTCGAGAGGGTCTGCACCGCAGCGATACCCGAGAGCTGCTTATCGACGTACATGCCCACCAGCAGGGGCTGGTCGAACCCGGTCTGGTACTTGTTGGCCACCACCAGGATGTTCTGCCCGTCCTGGGCGAACACACTCGCCAGATCCCGCCCCTTCAGCGCCGGGTTCATGCTGGTCTCGGTGACCATCTTCTGCGGGGTCCCGGGCAGGGAGGAGACGTCCGGGTCGGGGACTTCCCCGGAAAACGCCACCAGCGTCTGCAAGGGCAGGTTCCGGTCGGTGATCGCCTTGTCGAAGGCCCTGGCATAGCGCACCGCGGCTGCCCGGGAATCGGTGTCCACCATGGCCTTGGCACGGCCACCCAGATGAGGCTGGACGGTGGAGAGGTAGTGGTCGAGGATAACATCAACCTTGGAGGCCACATTGGTGGGGTGCAGTTCGACGAAGTTGATGTAGGCGCGGGTGCCCTGCCGAACATCCACCTCCCCATCACTGGCGTCTCCCCCCAGCGTGCCCTGTGCCCCGTCGGCTTCGGCGCCGACGGTCGTGGTGCCTTTGAGTGCCACGCGGGCGGCCATCTCGTAGGTGGTGTAGTTCTTGAGCACATCGAGGATGAACCCCTCCTCGATGGCCTGCTTCATCGGATACAGGTCAAACGGCTCCAACTCCTGGGTGGCGGGGTTTCGCCGGCCGAACAACTCCATCGTCTTCGCCTTCGGGGTGGCAGTGAACGCGAAGTAGCTCAACCGCTTGCCGGCATCGCTCTGAGCGGCCATCGCCGCCAGAGCATCCTGGTCAGCTCCTGGTTCCTCCAGGTCAAACTCCTGGGTGTCCTGGGTGAGGTAGAGCATCTCCCGGACGGCCTTCGCGGAACTTCCCGTCTGAGAGGAATGTGCCTCATCGGCGATGATCGCGAACCGCTTGCCCGACAGCTGCTCCTGGTTCGCCGGGTCCTTCAACGCCGCCAGAGCATGGGGGAAGGTCTGCAGGATCACCCCGACGATTTTTGCCGTCCGGCTGGTGAGCACGTGCGTCAACCGGGCCGTTTTCGACCCGTCCCCACCAGAGTCAATGGCCTGGAAGGTACCGGGAACACTCTCGAGCTGTTTCACCGCGTCCTGGAGCTGACGGTCAAGGACCTGCCGGTCAGCGATGACGAAGACGGTGTCAAAGACCTTCTCCCCTGCCCCGTCGTGGAGGGAGGCCAGGCGGTGGGCGGTCCAGGCAATCGAGTCGGTCTTGCCTGAGCCTGCGGAGTGCTGGATGAGGTAGTCGTTCCCCGGACCCTCTACCGCGGCGGCAGCGGCGATCTTGGACACTGCCCGCCACTGGTGGAAGCGGGGGAAGCGGATCTGGGAGGTCGTGGTGATCTTGCCGGTGATCGGATCCGTCTTGGTCTGGTGGTTGGTGTAGATAAACTTCGTCAGAATCGTCAGCCACGTGTCGCGGTCGAGGATGTCCTCCCAGAAGTAGCCGGTGGCATGCCCCGTCTCTGAGGGCGGGTTGCCGGCTCCACCGTTGTGGCCCTGGTTGAACGGCAAAAACACCGTTGACGGTCCCTCCAGCCGGGTGGTCATGGCGATACGCCGGTCGGTGACCGCGAAGTGCACCAGGGCACCTCGCCCAGCCGTGAGCAGGGGTTCGCCCTTGGGGAGGCGCTGGGTACGGTACTGGGTCATTGCCTGATCCAGTGACTGGGTGAACTCCGTCTTGATCTCCACAGTGGCCACGGGGATGCCGTTAACGAACAAGGTCAAATCCAGCCGGTTGCCGTGCCTGGTGGAGTAGACGAGCTCTTCGACGACCCGGAGACGGTTCTGCTCGTACCGTTTGGTCAGGCGGGGGTTTTTGTCGTTGGCCGGCGGCATCTGCACCAGGCTGAACTTCTTGACACCTGCCACATCCACCCCGTTGCGCAGGACGTTGAGGGTGCCACCGCCGTGCTTTTCCTCCGCTGCGAGCTTTTTGGCCACCCGGTCGAGAATCCGGTTCTGCCCCTTGGCCACCGCCGTCTCAGGGCCGTCCTTGGGCACGATCCGGTGGTAGTTGTCCGGGTCCGTCTCCTCCAACCACCCCAACAGTTCGGGGACGAACAGGGCACGCTCTTTGTCGTAGCCCTCGTTCCCCTTGGATGCCAACCACCCATGGGAAGCGAGGTGATCGACGACGAACCGCTGGAGATTGACCTCCCGATGAGCACCGACACTCATACGTGGAGCTCCAACTCATCCGGTCAAGTCCTTTTGAGTGGT